>JAYSYV010000065.1:0-7758 GCA_043727245.1 Chloroflexota bacterium
ACCTGGCAGTCGGCGTAATTCCGGGTGAGGTAGCGGGCCAGTTCCCAGACAAATGACTCCACTCCGCCGGTCTTGGTAGTAGTAGTGACGTTAAAAAGGGCAACTTTCACTTTTAGGCCGGTTTAACCATTAAAAGTTGATACGTCCCCTTGTAGGTGAAACGGTAGAGTCGGTATAAGGGGCCGAGCAATCCGATTTTGTTCAGGCCAGAGGCCAGCCGAGCTTTCCAACCTTTAGCCGAACTCAACTTGGTCTGGGCCGGGGAGGGTGTTAAACCCCACTCCAATTCACCCATTTCAACAGTTTTCGAGAAGCCATTGCGCCGGGCCAACCTGGGCAACTGCCCGTAGCGGAAATAATGCATTTCTTCCAGGGTTTGCTTGTCGGTAAAGCGCGAATTATCTTTAAAGCGGCCCGTCAACTTGAGGAAGGGAGTCGCCAGGCGGCGCGGCAGCCAATTTACCCCTCGCACGTGGTAATGTGGGTCGTTGAAGGCGAACCGATTAATCGCCGTAATGTAGAGCAGACCGCCCGGTTTGAGGCAGCGGCTGGCTTCGGCTAACAAATCCTGGGGCCGTTGGACATGTTCGAGTACATCCATGCAAACTATAATGTCGAAAGCTCCGCCGGGGAATGGCAAATGTTCGCCCCCACCGTTGACCGGGCTTAGTTCCAGGTCATAACGGCGGCCCCGCAGCCGAGTAATCTGGCAGTAGGCCGGATTATAGTCGTAGGGATGGACGATAGCGCCTTCACGAGCCAGGGCCACGCTCAGGCCGCCCATGCCGCAGCCCAGGTCCAGTACCCGCAAGCCTTTGAGGCTGTCAGGTGTTTTACCGGCCATGCTCATAAAAAGCTCTAAGATTTCCAGGGTCCGTTTTTGTTTGGTTTCCTGCCAGAGCCGCCCATTGCGCCATTTAGCAAAGTCCGGCCTCCAGCGCATATGCTCCAGCCAGGGGTCAATAGCCTCGGCCAGTTGCCGGTCTATTTCTTTGGGGGTCGGCCCGTTTGCCTCTAAAGTTTGCAATTTATAAAAAATTCTCCTGTCACCTTACCATTCCCGTCCGGGCAATTATAGCTTAGATTCGTTAAACGTGGAGAATTGAACGTTTATTGTTCAACGCTTCCCGGCTGGCAGGTGGGGCAAAGATACGTCCCGCGCTGCCCGACCACGATTTTGATAATGGGCGTACCGCAGGTGCGGCAGGGTTCTTTGGCCCGGTTGTGAACGAAAAGCGTTTCCTGGTTGCGCCCTTTTTGGCCTTCGCCGTCCAGGTAATCGCTCAGGGTAGTGCCACGGTTTTCGATGCCGGTGTTCAAGACCAGCCGGATAGCGTGATAAAGCTTTTCGCGTTCGGCATCGTTCAGGCTCTGGGTGGGGCGCTCTGGATGCAGCCCACTGACGAAAAGAGCTTCATTTACATAGATGTTGCCAAGCCCAACCAGCAAATCCTGGTTCAGCAGCAGGGTTTTCAGGATGCCTTTGCGAGGCCGCAAGATTTCCTGGAAATGCTCGGTAGTAAAGCTGTCTAGCAGCGGTTCCGGCCCTAATCTAGCCAGCAAGCCGTCCAGTTCGGCCTGTCCCAGGAACAAATAGACCCGACCAAACTTTCGCAGGTCGGTAAACCGCAACTCCGTGCCGTCTGTGAACCCGATTACCACGTGAGTATATTTATCGGTCGGCGCGTCTCCTTCCCGGAAGAACAGATTGCCGGTCATTTTGCGGTGAAAGACCAGGAACTTTTCGTTAGTTAGCTGGATAATAACATATTTGGCCCGCCGGTCCAGGCCCAGGATTTGTTCCCCGGCCAGCAAAAGGCTGAGAACTTCCGGCGGGTGAGTTTGAATCATGTTGGGCCAGTCGGCAAACAGCATTTTATCAATGGTCCGTCCCGGTAAAAAACGCCGTAAATCGCGGACAGTTGTTTCTACTTCAGGTAATTCAGGCATAGGTAAGTTTTGAATATCCTTTTAACTATTTTAGCAGTATTTATCGAGGCTGACAGACTTTTAATTCGCCAGGTCACGGCAGGGTTTATTTATTGAAACTAGAGGAGTGGTGAACCGGCCCGCCAACGTTAAAAAATTATAGCACATTTAGCGCAAAAGAGGCTTAAAACTGTGACTAAGGCCACTGTTTAGGCCCGTGACTAAAGTCAATAATTATGTTAAGGTTTATAGGAAGAAAGTTGTCCTTTCAGAAAGACCTTTACGCTTGTCGGCTATCAGTGGCAGGTAGGCGGAGAGTTTTAAAAACTCTGTAATAAGAGGAACTGGCAGAATTTTAATTAATGTCAAGGCCAACAAACTTACGTAATAAATTCATTAATGAAATTTTTATTTAATCCCGCAATCACCCTCATGAACCGGTTAAAATACCGGCAAAAGTTTGTTTTAATTACCTTGCTTTTGGTCATGCCGCTGGCGATGGTCCTGTTTTTGTTGCTCTCGGTGATAGACGACGGTACGAACATGGCCCAAAATGAGATGTATGGGGCCAGCTATTTGCGACCGCTGCGCCAATTGCTGGAACATCTTCCTGAGGAAAAAATACTGGCCTACGGCGTGTTAAACGGTAATAGCGCCCTGCGCCCGCTGGTCATAGATAAACAGGCCCAGGTCGCCCAGGATTTTGAAGCTCTTAAAAAGGCGGATGATGCCATGGGCCAGAAATTAGCGACCACGCCCCAGTTTGTTAACCTGCGTTCAAGCTGGAACAGGCTTAGAGAAGTCGGCCTGACCCTGGACCTGAAAACCTCGGTTGATTCCTACAACCTTCTAATCACCAGCACCCGTTCCCTGATAATGCAGGTTGGCGATAATTCCAAACTTATTTTAGACCCTAACCTGGACTCAAGCTATCTCAAAGATGCTGTTCTGGTTACTTTACCGGGGGCGCAGGATTTGCTGGCCCAGGCCCGGTTTGTCGGGGTGGATTTGATTGATAAACAAGTGCTTACTTCCGACGAACGCGCCCAGTTGATTGTGCTTTACGGGTTGCTTAAGTCCAACCGCGAGGCCACTATCCAGAACATGGATACGGCTTTTAAAAACAATCCTAACAACAGCCTTATACCGGCCCTTTCCAAACTGGTGGAAGCTTACGATACTGCCAGCAACCAGATGTTGGACATGCTCAACCAGGAATTAATCAATAAAGCCGTCATCACTTTACCGGCTCCAGGCTATTCCGCCAAAGTCAACGATACCCTCAAAGCCAGCTTTAATTTGTGGGACCGGGCAATTAATGAGCTGGATAATTTGCTTCAGCACCGCATAGATGATTTTAATTTCCGCAAGGCTATTTCCCTTTTCTTCACTTTAGCGGTGCTGGTGCTGGTTTTCTATTTACTGGAAGGTTTTTACCAGTCCGTTATGGGAACTGTTTCCCACCTGGAAGCGGCGGCCCGGCGAATGGTTTCGGGCAACATGCAGGAAAGAGTAAACCTGGACAACCGGGATGAACTGGGGCAAGTCGCCAACTCTTTTAATAAAATTGCCACGGCCATGGTTTCGGCCAGCGCCTACCGTCAGGCGGTGGTGGATAGCGCAGTGGATGGCCTAATGACGATTGACGCGGAAGGGACGCTGGTTTCCTTCAACCCGGCTGCTGAGAAAATCTTCGGCTATGAGGGGGGCGACATCATCGGCCAGCCTATATCAGACCTGATACCGGCTCCTTTTGAAGAACAGTTTAAAATAAGCGGGCCGGGCCGGGAAGTAATGGGCCTTCGCAAGGATGGTTCCCGCTTTCCGATGGACCTGGCCGTGGGTGAAATGCGCCTGGGCAATAAAACAACTTATATCGGGATTGCCCGCGACATTACTACTCGCAAGCGCAACGAAGGGTTATTAGCCGTTCAGAACAATATCACCCGCGTTCTGGCCGAAGCCAATACCATTATTGAAGCGACTCCACGCCTGTTAAAGGTTATCGGGGAAGGGCTTAACTGGACCTTTGGGGCGGCCTGGCGGCTTGAACCAGGCTCCGAGGTATTGCGCTGCGTCAACGTCTGGTATCCGGTTGGTTCCGGTTTGAAGGAATTTGAGGAAAGCACCAACCAACTGAGCTATCCGAAGGGTCTAGGCTTACCGGGCCGAGTCTGGGACAGCCAGCAACCTTTGTGGATCAACCAGCAAGCCGCCAACAACGCCGTTAAAAATAGTTTTCCACGGGCGGACATAGGTAAAAAATTGGGTCTGAGTGGGGCTTTTGCTTTTCCGATCATGGGCGGCTCGTCTTTCCTGGGCGTGATCGAATTTTTCAACCAGGAAATTAACGAGCCGGACCAGGCTCTTTTGCGGATGATTGCGGCTATTGGTAATCAGGTCGGCCAGTTTATGGTCCGAAAATGGGCCGAGGAAGAACAGTTGCGCCTGGCTGACAACATTCGCCTGCTACTTGAATCGACCGGCGAGGGTATCTTTGGGATGGACCTGGAAGGCCGCTGTACTTTTATCAACCAGGCCGCCTGTGAAATGCTGGGCTACCGGGCCGAAGACGTGCTGGGCCTCAAAATGCACGACCTCTTGCATAATCACCCCCAGTCCGCCGAAGTCTGCCCGGTCTTTGAGGCGGCTCACTCCGGGCGCAGTTTCCGCTTTGAAGATGAACAACTCCGCCGCAAGGACGAGTCGGCCTTCCCGGTCGAATATTCTTCCTATCCGATTAACCAGGGCGGCATTGCCACCGGCACGGTTGTCACTTTTGTAGATATCACCGAGCGCAAACAGGCCGAAGAAGCCCGCCGCATGGCTGAAGCCAATTACCGCACCATTTTTGAAAACGCCCTGGAAGGTATCTACCAGACCACGCCGGAAGGTGACTACATCAGCGCTAACCCGGCCCAGGCCCGGATTTTCGGCTATAACACGCCCCAGGAATTGATGAGCGATGTTCATGATGTATCACACCAGCACTATGCCGACCCCCGCCTCCGGGCCGAAATATTGGAGCGGATTCACAAAAACGGCTATATCCAGGATTACGAGGTGGAAGTTTACGACCGGAATGGCCGGGTCATCTGGATTTCGGAAAATGCCCGCGCCGTATACGATGCTAACCATAATCTACTTCACTATGAAGGAAGTATCCAGGATATTACCGAGCGCAAGCGGGTCGGTGAAGAACTGCGCCGGGCTAAAGAAGCCGCCGAGGCCGCTAACCGCTCTAAAAGCACCTTCCTGGCGAATATGAGCCACGAACTACGGACTCCTCTGAACGCCATTATTGGTTATGGCGAAATGTTGCAGGAAGAAGCCGCCGGGGAAGGTTTGACTCGGTTTGCCAGGGATTTAACCAAAATCCATACCGCTGGCCGCCATTTGCTGGCTTTAATCAACGATATTCTGGACCTGTCCAAAATCGAAGCGGGCAAAATGGAACTTTATTTGGAGGAATTTAACCTGACAACGGTCCTTAAAGAGGTGGTTTCGACCGCTCAGCCCCTGGCCGAGAAGAACCATAATTATCTGCAACTGGTAATCGTGCCGGAAATCGGCACGATGCGGGCCGACCTGACCAAAGTCCGCCAGGTTTTATTTAATCTCCTGAGTAACGCTTCCAAGTTTACCGAAAACGGTGGGATTACCTTGCAGGCTTCTCGCCAGCGCGAGAGTGGGCAAGATTGGATTGAGTTTAAGGTATCAGATACCGGCATCGGCCTGACCTTCGAACAGTTAAGTCGCCTGTTCCAGGCTTTCACCCAGGCCGACCCTTCCACTACCCGCAAGTATGGCGGAACCGGCCTGGGCCTGGCGATTACCCGCCGCTTTTGCGAGATGATGGGCGGGACTATTCAGGCCGAAAGCAAAACCGGGCAGGGTGCGGCCTTCACCGTCCGGCTACCGGCCCGCCTGACCGAAGAAAGCCCTGGCGCGAATACTCTGCCTGAATCTGCTCTCGAAGAAGCCGGTAAAAGCCAGGGTCTGGTGGTGGTCGTGGATGACGATCTCCAGGTCTGCGAGCTATTGACCCGCACCTTGAATAAAGAAGGTTTGCGAGTCAGGACTGCTTCAAGCGGGCTGGAAGGTTTGCAGATGATTCGCGAATTGCGGCCCCAGGTTATCATCCTGGACGTAATGATGCCGGGTATGGATGGCTGGGCTGTCCTGGTTCAGCTCAAAGCGGCCCCAGCCCTGTTGGATATTCCGGTGATTATGCTGACTATCATGGACGATAAAAAAATGGGTTATGCCCTGGGCGCAGCCGATTATATGACCAAACCGATAGACCGAGAACGGTTGTTGCATATCCTGAAGAAACATTTGCCCTCTCAGTCCCTGGCCTCAGTCCTGGTGGTAGAAGACGACTCGACCACCCGCGAAATGCTTCGCCGCTTGCTAGAAAAAGAAGGCTGGGCGGTCAGCGAAGCCGAAAATGGGCGAGTGGGCCTGGAGCGAATCCGGGAAAACCGGCCTGGCCTGGTGCTGCTGGACCTCATGATGCCGGAAATGGATGGCTTTGGTTTTGTGGCGGAACTACGTAAGCGCGAAGAATGGCGTGATATTCCGGTGGTAGTTGTTACCGCTAAAGATATAACCGCCGAGGACCGAATGCTACTAAACGGCTCGGTAGAAAAGATTTTGCAAAAAGGAGCCTATTCCCGCGAAACTTTGCTGGCCGAAGTCCGCGAACTGGTCACCGCCTGTCTTCAACATCCCTTGCCTCACACCTAATAAAGATTTGTTCTCATTTAAGGGGTAAATACACTATTTGATTCGCCCATTCTTCAGGCTCACTACAGCTAACAATCATTATCAGATTATCGAAAATATCATTTCGGCTTGCTTCGGTTGGGACTGCGAAAACACCTGGCATCATTAAAATTTGATTTATGCGTTTGTAGACAAAATCTGGAATAGTTTTCAAATCATGAGTCAATACAATTCGATTTTCGCTAGCGGCCCATTCTAAAATGGTTTCATCGTCTGCATGCAATAATCCTACGTCTTGTACCCGCACCAGGTCAAGATTGGGAAATTGCCGTAACAATCGCCGCACTAAAAAGTTATCAAAGTTTTCGTCACTGACATAACGCAACATCAAGCGATACCAGATTGTTGCTGTTTCCAACGGGCTAAGAGGCGTTCTCGAATTTCCGCAATATTAGAATTTGCTTCAATTTTGGCGGATCTCGGCTGCTTGAGCTTTTTGCTCGTCCAGGTAACTATCTACTTCGGTTCGATGGTGTAAGTAATAGGCAACAATGGAGTAAATATCAGCCAGCTTGAGGGTAGGGTAGTGCATGACATTTCTTCGGGCGCTAATCCTTGTTCAATTGAAGCTATAACTGTGTCGAGTGTTACTCTGCTTCCCACTACTCGCACAATCCCGGTTTTATTTTTGAGTCAATTTCAGTCTTTGCCATTTGATGTTCAGGCTGCTGAAGTTTATGGTAGTGTTAAGGCGTATCTTGATAAACTTGGTACACCTATTGGCCCAAATGACTTGATGATTGCATCTATTTCTTTAGCTAATAAGCTAATTTTAGTAACCCATAATATGCGAGAGTTTAATCGGGTATTATGGTTACAACTTGAAGATTGGGAGACTTCTTTTTAATTATTGGTTAAAGACAAATTTGAGGATAACCAGGAAGAAAAGTTGCAGCAAGTCGGTAATCAGGCCGAAAGGCCCCCAGTGCCAGATTCCTTCGCCCCAGATAATGATTAAAATAACCCCCAGGCAGAGAGTTGTACCGTAGGGAATGAAGTCGCGCCAGCGTTTTCGTCCGAAGAAATAAAACCCGACCGCTA
>JAYSYV010000066.1:0-7757 GCA_043727245.1 Chloroflexota bacterium
GACCTTTTGATAAAAGTAGCCCCAGATACAGTTTACGAAATGCACGGCTATACCCTCCGGCAGCATGAAGTGGTTAATATCCCGGTTCTGGAATATATGTTGGGGTCTATCCGGCTGATTGCGGCCCAGGCGGCCCAGGTTCAGCAACCTTATCACATCGAGATAAACCCTAATTGACCTTTTAGCCGATAAAATAATAAGTTACTTTGTCCAGCCAGAAAAGCAAAGCCTGGAGAAACTGGAAGAAGAAAAGGGCCAGCACCATTACAATTCCGGGCCAGCCGATGCGCCAGAGCCGACCCAGGAAACGACCGGCCATTACTACTATCGGCACGATAATGTATAGCTGGTAACGGCTCTCGATGCCCTGGAAACTTTCGGCAAAGGCAAACAACAGCCCGGTAAGTCCCAGGGCCAGCAGCGCCCCGCCTACCGGCCCAAGCTGCCAGCGGCGTTCCAGATTTTTTTGCAAAATCTCAGTTTTCCCCAGCCAGCGCCGTGAAACCCACAAGACTATGCCACCTAGCATTGCTAGTAATACCACCATCCCAAACCACTCACGTGATTCGGTATAAATCTTTTTTACTGCCACCAAAGGGTTAAAGGGCGAGCGGGGTTCTGCGCCGGGAATACCGCTCAGACCGCCGGTAAACTGGTTAAACATCAGGCCGAAATGATTGTAATAGTAGAGTATAAAAGCCAGGCTTAAAGCCACCAGCCAGCAGCCAACCAGATAAAATACATCGCGCCGGGCCACTTTACCCCCGGCTACCCCAATCACGCAGATGTAGATAACCATGAAAACGTTGGTGAAAAGAAAAGTGCCGTAGTGGGAAAGAAAGACTAGCAGCAGCGAGGCTAACGGCAACAAATAGCGCAGCGCCACCACCAGGCGCGGCCAGACTTGTATATTCCAGCGATCGGCTATTTTTCTGAAAAAGCGAGTGAGAGCGCTGGGTGAAGCCGAAGCGGTCCGCGAAAGTGAATGCAACCCAAATGGGTCGGCGCTATCCAAACTGGCCGAGCCAACGCTATCAGACAGGTTATACTGGTTGATTTCAGACCGGGATGTGACGACAGTGCCTATTCCGACCAGTTGGACCGCGTTAACCGGTAAGGCGGCTATGGCCCTTTTACCGGCATGGCGCATGAAATCCAGTGTCCCGGAAATTACACATAGAAATACCAGGAAAGTCCAGACTCCAAACAGGTTAGCGTGGTTGCCCTGCGAGAAAATCTGAAATTGATAGCGGTTGATAGCGTAAAAAGCGGCTGCAATCAGAGCCGCCCAGTTAGTGCCGGTCTGTAGAGTAGGGACCAGAGCCAACCTTAAAGAGCTATCCTTGCGTGGGGCCAGGTGGTAGGCGGGCAACCGCAAAAGACTAGCCAGGTAAAAAACCATAAAAACGCCTGTGGCGGTCAGAATGGAATTGACCAGTTCTATCAGGTTTCCCAGGAACAGGTCTTTAACTCCACTAAAAAACGTAAACGGCCACAGGAAAAAGTAAAAGCCGGGCGGATAAGGAGCCGCCCCCCTGTTTTTTGGTAAACCTTCGGTAAAGACCCATTTCCCGCCGATTACATCCACCAGACGGTGTATATTCAAGCCAACATCGCTCGAGATAAATTGGGGGTGCAACTGGAAGAAATACAGCACCACGAACTGCATCAGAAAAAGAAGAGCCAGGATAGCCCCTTCGTTACGGGAAGTCGGTACGCCTAGCTTTCTGAAAAGACGCGGCACAAATTCCGCCGCCAGGTAAGCCACCACCCACATGAAAAATAGAATCCGAATGAAATCCTGCTCCATCAAGGCAGTGAGGTTAAGCCGGTCGTTGAGCAACCAGTAAGTTAGCCCGCCTACAATCGCCACGCCCCCGGTTAAGGCCCAGACCGCCGGGACTCCTATGGAGATAAAAATCAATACTCCCAGGACCGCCGTAAAGACTAGCGGTAAGAAGTCACCATCGGGCGGGCGGATGAAAGCCGACTTGCCCAGTTCAGCCGGGTCAACGCGCACCCAATCCACCGCCACGCCCAGGTCACGCGGGTCTGAGGGAGGCCGGAAACTGGTAGACTTGAATCTAAGATGCAAATGACCGTCCCGGAACCACTCGCCAGGCACGAACAGGCTTTGCTCAATCCAGCCGCCATCTTTAGGCGGAGTGGGCAACACAACCGGGTGCTGATCGTTAATCATTACAGTTATAGCCGGGTTATTGGGATTGGCCGCATTATTAAACCGGATAGTGACAGTCACCGGCTGGGAACCAATGCCGGGAAAATCAACATAGCTTTCGTCCCTACTCCAACGAAAGCTCACACCGTTCCATTTTTTTGCCGGGTCTAAACGGTCTTTTTCCGAGGGTTCGCGGGTATTAAAACCGCTAATAAAGGGCTGGTCCAGCCGGTCCCCTACATCTATCTTGTAGGATGGGCGGGTCTGAAAGGCCAGACCATAGGAGGTAACGGCAATGAAAAATATGGCTACCAGGGTAATACAACCCAGACCGGCCCCTTTTTTGGGGTTCAGCAAGTAATAAGCCCTGGGCGCAGTAAGGCCCGCTTTAAAAGGTTCTTTCCCGGTTTCTAACTCTGGCAGGGAATTATCTTGCCGAATTTTATCTTCCAAACGCTGGCTTCCTGATTTTAGTTAATCTAATGTCCATAGTAAATAAGGCGGTCAAAGAAAAGGCTTATAGTACCAACTGCAATCCAGCTTCCCAGGGCTACTGTCAGCAGGCCACCCGCCCAACCCCGGCCCAGGTGTTCCTGCTTTGTCCACAGCCAGTTCAAAAACAGACCGGCGCAAAGGGCGACTATGGGCAGCAAAAAAAGCGAGTAACGGACATATAGGTTCAGCAACAAGCCCACCAGGGCAAAAAGGACGGTGGTCCCGACCCAGGCCAAACCTATCCAGAAAAGCCGCCGCCGGACTGACCGGTTAGCTTCATCGCCCGGTTGAGGTTTGCGGGAAGACCACCACAGCCACCACAAGCCCCAGGGCAGCATCAGCAGCGGGAACACATCGTAATATATCCGCGCTTCAGTCCAAAAACCTTTTAGGCCGCCCGTAATGAAGTCAGCGACCGTATCCACTCCCCGATTTTTAACCATGCCCAACCGGGTATCACCCACCGAGCCACCTACATAAAAAGGGTGAATATCGGCTGGTTTGGTTCCTACTTCGGGTTTACCCTGGACTTTATTGTTTAAGGAGTCAAGGGCTTGCGGAACCATGTCGCGGACGGTCATCCAGTGATAACTGCCAATCGCCAGGACTACGGCCAGCAAAAAAGCGCCCAGCATAACCGTGGCTTGCTTCCGGCTTTCCCGGCGCAACCACAAAATCAAACCCGCCGCCAGGAATACTACCCCTGATACGACTACTTCGCCAGGATGGACCAGGAACGAAAGTAACAAAGCCAGCGTCAACAGCCCGAAAATTAAAGGCTGACGCAGCTTATCCCATTTCACGGCGACCAGGCAAAGGGCGGCTAAAATAAACCACTCCCCCATCAAATTTGCGACCTGACCCCAGGCCAGTGAAAGAGTACTGACCGGCAAGGCGGCCATAAAGAAGGCCGCGATAATGGCCGCCCGGCCCTGGCCGGTAACTTTTTTGACCAGATAGAATATCAGCAAAACCCGGCTGGCCTCAAAAGTGGTCATCCATAAAAGAAGGAGCAGGCGGCGGTCCGGGATGAGCAGGTTAAACGGCCCCATCAACAGGTAGGTCCCAGCTGGATAATAAGTCTCGCGTCCGCCCCACTCACCCGAAGCAATTTTGTCCCACCATAAGCCCCGGTCCCAGAGCGCTTCAAAACGGTGCAGGTGAAAACCCAGGTCTACAATTTTACTGACAACTGTTTCGGTCTGGGGATGCAAAAGGCCCAGCAAATGCAAAGCCAGCGTCAGGCCAAAAATGCTCAGAACCCAGCGCCGCTCCCAGCCAAAGCTCCAGATTTGATGGAGCGGAATATCCGCCAGCACCACCAGGATGAGCGCCCAACCGAAAGCAAATGCAACTTTATCCGAGAAAATAGTTAGCCAGGGTCGTGCGCCGGGACTGGCTACCACGTAAGCCAGGATAACTGCCAGAACAGCGGCAGCGACAGCGGCCTTCCAGGGCGTAAAACCAGCCCTGGCAAAGAGGAAATAAGCCAGCATAACCGCCCCAATCAGCCAGCCTAACTGGGTAAAAGGCGGCACTACCAGCCCATCACCAAGCGGCGTTACCCTGGCCGAAAAGAAAGGGAAACCAAGTTCGCGATTTTCCTTGCTGGCTGGGTCAAGCTGAGAAGGTATCACCCCGTCAACTTTGAAGGTCAAGCGTAGGTTGCCGTTCTTGCCTGAGACACCATCCGCCGGAATATCAAAGGCGTAGGTTTTTTGGCCCGGTTCAAGTTTGCCCTCAGCGATTTTAGTCTCGTTGGCATAAAGCACATACGGCGTATCCGGTTTAATTCCCCCTGCTGCCGTTATTTCGTAGTGGTAGGCTCTTTTGCCCGCGCCGGGAAAATCTACTGTACCCTCCCCTTTGGTCCAGCGAAACAATTGACCATCAGGGGTCTTTTCAATGTCATTAAAGTTACGCAGGAAAGGTTGGTCAAGACGTAATTCGTTAAAAGAATCGAGGGTATAACTAAAAGGTACTTGCCAGGCCAGGCTAAAGAGCAGCCCCACGCCCAGCAGCAAAGCATAAGGGGCCGGACTATTAAATGCCCGCTGCCACAACCGGCCCTCATAACTGATCCAGTTGCGTAGAGCGCGTCCGGGGTTAAAACCGTACCGGGAAAGCGAACTGCCTACCGGTTCATTTTCGGGCGCAGGGGCATTTTTGATTATTACCGTCTCTCGTTTCGCCAATCTTAAATCCAATTTTTATTATTTCGGCAACACCAGGAAAGTCAGGGTGGTATTGTAACCTTTAAAAGCTCCGGCCCGCCGATTTTCAATCCGGTTTTTGTCGCCCTGGGTCCAGACCGTAAAATCGAATAGCCGGACCGTCCCGGTCAGCTTGTCGCCCGAAAACAGGTTCAAGTTAGCCCGGAAATCGCCCAGGTTGCCATACTTTGCCAGGTCCAGGTCTTTCGGGTCGGGCGGATAATTGGGTATATTGCCGCCGTTTTCTTTTGTTGCCATTTGCTTGCGCGTTAGCTGAAGTTGCCATTCCAGGCTAATTCCGCTGCCGCCAGCCACCGGCACAGACCAGTAGCCGTAATGCCCGCCTGGATGCGAACCCCAGGGCGTATTATAAACGTCCATCGTAGCCGTATAACCTTCCGGTCGGGTCGGAGCAACTATTTTAACGGTAGCCTGGCCTAGCTGGTTAGCCTGGTCAAATTGGCTCCGAGTCGAAATCAGGGCCACATCCGAACGCAAGACCGCCTGGAAACCAGCCGTTGCCTCACCTTTCCAGTCTTCCACCCAGGCAATTGAAAACTGCTTGCCCGTGGGGCTTGTAATATTTACTCCGTCACCCAGAGGCACTTGAAAAGTGGACAGGCCAGGCAGCAATTCAAGCTTTCTTGTTTCATTATTGTTGAGTTCCAGGGTTAGAGTTTGCGCCTCCAGGCTACCGATACCGACCGAAAGATAGCGATTAAACGGTAAAGTTGAGGCAGTGGTTTTTTCTCCATCCTTAAATACAAGGTTATTGGAAGTTCCAGCCGGAGCAATCAGCAAGGATTTATCCCGGTTTAACAATCCGAAATTATCCTGGCGGGTCGCATCGTAACGAGAGAGTAAATTAGCGCTTTTCTTGAAGACACTCAAAAATTGATTGCTAAAAACTTTATCTTCGGGCCGAAAACCGTATAATGCCGAGTCTTCACCGGCCTGAATCACCAGAAAGTCGGCTGGTCGCCCGGCTGGTAAAGATGGCAACGCCCGGAAGCCGACCGATATATTCCCAAACTGCTTATCGGCGGGAGTTACGCCAGTCCGGTCTAGCATGGTTGCGGCCAGTTCCAGCAAACTCGAAGCGTCCCGGTGATACTCTACGAAGTAGACCTGGCTAGCCGGATTCAGACCAGCTGCTTTTAAATGGGCCAGCCAGGGGTCAGACTTTAGTTCATATATAGAGGTGCTGCCGAATTGTTGGACGATAGCTACCTGGGCTTTTTCCAGGTCGGATTTGAATCTGGCCCACTGAGGCTTAACTTCCGGGTCTTCGCTATCTATCACCAGGTAACGTACTTCCAGACCCTGCAAAAGTTCCAGCAGCCGGGCCGAAAAACCTTCACGGGCGACCGCCACTTTAAGCGCATCGTAGGCTGGGGGCATAAAGCCGCTGAAACCGTTCATTACAGGCCGCCAACTGCCTCGCGTCCAGTACTGCAAAAATAGGTTGCTATTATCGCTGCCGCTTAAAGGCACTCGCAAAGCCGGGGATGGATGTGCATCCAGCCAGCTTTCAACAGCCGGTTTGGGCCGGGTTAGTACGTCCGAGGTTTGCAGGTTTACGTCGCTCCAATACTCACCGCCCAAAAGCAGCACCAATCCGAGGGCCAGAAAGCTGGTCTTTGGGATAGTAGTCAGGCGGAAACGCTGTTGCAGCCAGGCCAGGCCGTAAGCCGCCAACGCCGCCAGAGCCAGCGCGACCACGTAGATAAACCGGACCGGCACTCGGATGGCCCCAAACCCCGGAACGTAATTATACAACAAAGCATAGGGCAGCGGAATTTCGCCAAAGCGCCCGGTTTGCCAGCCTGGACCAAAGGTAAAGCTTATCGCAAGGACCGCCAAAAGCACAAAAAAGAGAGCTTCCCGGTTCTTTTTAGGCCAGCGTAAGGCTAAAACTGTCCCCAACAGGCCGAGCAACATAGCCCCCAGGCCCAGGTAAAGCCCGCGTTCGCCGCCCGCGCTGCCCTGCCAGAACGCCTGAGTGAATAGAGGCCGGTAAAGGGTCTGGTTTAGCTTGTTTTCCTTCGGTACATCCAGGTAATAAAAAGGTTGGGCCGAGAAACTCTGGACCTCACTGGCGCTTCGCTGAAAGCCCAGGTCTTGCTGGACGGCCAGGTAGGGCAGATAAAACGGGATTACTATCAGGCCCACAACCAGTAATACAACGCATAAGCGAGTGATTTTGTTGGGATTTAAGCGCTTCTTCCAATCAAGCGGCTTTTCTCGCCTGAACTCACGGTTATGCCAGAGCCAAAGGGCCAATTGATACAGCAGGTACAGCCCCACCGTAGCGGCCAGGAACAGGCCCAGGTAAGTGCTGGATAGCAATTCGAGGCTAAAAAACACCCCAAATAAACTGACATTCAACCAGCCCAACCTGAGAGTTTTAGCGCGGGTAATGAAAATGGATGGGATAGCCTCAGAGTCAGGGTTCGCAGGGGTTGGAAGCGGCATGCCAGGAGAACTTTGAAGAAAGCGTCGCAAAAACAGGAGGCAAAACGGCATCCACTGGGCTGTAAGCAGGTGCAAGTGCGACAACTGGCCGAAGCGGTGCGGGAAAAACCCAAAAATTATCCCGGCTCCGAGGGCGGCAATCCGGTTGTTGGTCAAATCCCTGGCGAACAGGTACATCCCCCAGCCGCAGAGCGCAAAGGAACTAAGCAGGAGAAGATTATAAGCCAGCACCGGGTTATTGGTCAGCCAGATAACCGGCGCAACCAGGATAGCCTGACCGATTAGCGTTTCGGAAAAAGCCAGGCTGTTGTGATAAGGATAAAAAGCGTTGGCGTTGGCGAAATCAAAGGGATTAGAAATGAGGGCGTGAGCGTCCCAATCGAGGGTCCAGGTCT
>JAYSYV010000067.1:0-2517 GCA_043727245.1 Chloroflexota bacterium
TCAATAATCTATCTTTACGATTTAAGCACGAAATAAATTATTCATTAGCCAGTGAATTAGTCTTTCTCAGTAACTCACTTTTAAGCAACGTTGAAATAAGTTACTCAAAAGATTTACATCTTCACCAACCTGTGCTACATTAGAAGAACATTAGTTCTGATTATACTTCTTTGATACGCAAGTAGGACGAGGTGGCAGAATGCAAGAAGACCGGATTGA
The DNA here is from genome assembly GCA_043727245.1 of Chloroflexota bacterium. Taxonomy (GTDB): domain Bacteria; phylum Chloroflexota; class Chloroflexia; order Chloroheliales; family Chloroheliaceae; genus 54-19. The sequence goes on from JAYSYV010000067.1 coordinate 220, forward strand.
GTTTAACGAACCAGTTCAGGAGCCAGTTCACAGCGCGGAGCAACCGGCTAAAGCCATGCGACAACCGGCGGCGAGCGCCCTGATCCAGGATGATCCGGTCCAATACCAGCTAATCCGGGGCGGTTGTCTAAAACTCTGTTTACTTAAATTCCTGGGTGTCGCCCTTTCTATTACGGGTAACTACTGATCTGAACGTTAATATCTAAATTTCTGAGCGAGTTTCAGTTCAATCATATGTATTTCTTTATGCTCAGATCAGTAAATAAAATTTGACTGTAACTGACCCACTTGTTCAAACGTTTATAAAGAAGGCATGTTATGAGAAATTAAATTATCAAGAAGGGAAACTTAAACGTGAAAAAGTGGGGTTTGATATGGCCGGTATTGTTAATTTTCGGAACATTGCTGCCGGTTACAGCCAGTGCAGCAGGTATTTTTAATGATACGAGTTTCGCGACAACCTGGGAAAGAGTAGATAAGCCGGTGCAGAATTTAGCCGGGGCAGGCCGGAGCTACACTTGGGGGCCACCTGCGCCAGCGAGCGAGGGCGTTACCAGCGAGCCTTATAATGGAGGAACTCGTAAGGTTCAGTATTTCGATAAAGCCCGCATGGAGGTCAATAACCCGGCAGGAAACCCGACCGACCTCTTTTACGTTACGACCGGGCTGCTGGTCAAAGAACTGGTCACGGGCAATCGCCAGGATGGGGATAATGTTTTTACCTCTCAGGGTGTCAGCCAGGTACAGGTGGCCGGGGACTCGAATGAGAATGGCGCAAACGCCAGCGCTCCGACTTATGCCAGTTTCCAGGGTATTGGAACTTTTTCCGGCACTGAAAACAGTAAGTCCCAGGCGGAAGGTGGTGTTATTAATAATCGGATTGATAAAGCCGGGGAGGTCAGCCCTTTTACCCCGCCAGAGCAACTTTTACTAAAAGGTTATGACCAGGTAACACAGCATAACATTGCAGATGTTTTTACGGATTACAGTAATCTTCAGGGTTTGGTCTGGAACGGGCAGAACTACGTACAAGGGGCGGTCTTTTTTGGCAATGCCGTTTATATAATGGGCCGTCCGATTACCGAACCGTACTGGGTGCGGGCAGTGGTGGCCGGGACCGAGCGCGACGTTTTGGTACAACTTTTTGAGCGGCGGGTTTTAACTTATACACCCAGCAACCCGGACGGATTCAAAGTAGAGATGGGTAATGTCGGGCAGCATTATTACCGCTGGCGCTATTCGCAGAGTCCCACCCGGCTTATTACAACTCATAGTGGATTGGCGGCAACGGCGGCTGGCAATTATATTTTCTGGCAGGTACGAGATGACGATTTTAGTTACCTTTACGGCTACGATTTGAGAAAACAAAGCCAGTTTTTAATCGCCAAAAACACTGGTGATTTGCTTTCTACGGCCAGCGATGGAAAGATTGTGGCCTGGCTACAAAGTCCTTTTAGATATAATGATTCGGAACAAAGTATTCAGGGTTATGACCTAGCGACCAGGAAATCATTTGAGATTGTTAAGGCCAGCCATTTACCTAATTTGTCATACTTATCAATGGACCAGGGGTTTCTTTATTACTTGCGGGGAAATTCAGCGGTGCCTGGCTTTTATTCCCACAATCTGGCAACCGACCAGGAAAAACTACTTACGGCTACGGTTTACAATAGGCCGGTGGTGAAGGATGGCATTCTTGTGTGGCAAGTAGTAAAACAGACTGGCGAAGTAGGCCCGTCGGAGGTGAGTTTGCACCTGCTCAAGACGGCTGGAAGTCAGGGAGATACAGTATTCGCAACCGGTATCAATGATCCAAGTAACTATTCTATTTCAGGCGATAATGTGGTCTGGAATTTTTACCCCCCTGAATTGAAGAAGTTTTATGTCTACGGGGTTAGTAGCGGGAAAACTCAGACCATTGTTACCCGTTTGCCGGTGCGAGGCCCAATAATTAACGGCGATAAGGTGGCTTTAGTTTTCTCGCCAGACGAGGGTAGCCCGGATTGGTCAGTAGGAGTTTATAACCTGAAAACGGGGTCTATTGTGACAGTTGCCAGGAGTAACCTGCCAATAATGGTCTGGGGGATGGCCGGATCGAATGGCGTGGTCTACAGCATAACCGACCAGCAAGGCATGAGTAAGCTTTATTTTACCTCGTTAAGTCACTTGTAGTCAGGGGTCAGTAGGTCTGATAAAAGCAGGTAAATGCTGATCTGATGATTGTTCGCTAAATAAAGGGAGCGCCGGGTAAATGTGCCTGGCGCTCTTTTTTAAGGATGTTAGGCATTTCACACATAG
>JAYSYV010000068.1:0-2516 GCA_043727245.1 Chloroflexota bacterium
ACAGGCAGGTGTTGAGTAAGGGCCGCCGGAAGAGGTAAATCGGGATGCACCATGGCAAACGGGAGATTCAGGCCAATATCCGCCTGGTGCATGCGGCCCAGTTTCAGAAAGTCACTGAAGTGCAGGGTTCGTATTTGCAAGCTAGTGTACCACCTTCGATTGAGTAGAAAGAAGGTCAGGATAATTAATGTGGTCGCTCGGCCATCTTTAGAAATAACTGGTGGAACCGGCGGTCCGGCGTTAACTCCGGGTGAAAAGCAGTTGCCAGTAAATTATCCTGACGGGCCGCTACGATAATATTTTGCCTTCGTTCGTCCTGAGAAAAATCCGCACCAATTTTTCCTTCGCCCGAAATACGCGCAATTTCCTCGGCCTGTGGGCCAATTTTTTCAATCAAGGGCGCTCGGATAAATACTGCGTGAAAAGGACTTTCATCGGTTTTAGCCTGGCCGGACAGTTCTTTCTTAAAAGCAGGCACATCCAGGTCCGCTTCAAAGCTATCCAACTGCGACCCAAAGGCGTTGCGTCTGACCTTGATGTCCATCAGGCCCAATAGCGGCTGGTGCAAGCCGCCAATATCCTTCGCAAGTAATATCATCCCGGCGCAAGTCCCCCAGATGGCTTTTCCCTCGTATGCCATTTCTTTGACCGGCTCGATCAGGTTCCAGTTGGTCATCAGCTTGCCAATGGTGGTACTTTCGCCACCTGGGATAATCAGGCCATCCAAACCTGCCAGGTCTTCGGGGAGCCGGACTTCTTTAGCCTCGACTCCCAGGTCACGCAAGGCCCGGACGTGTTCGATAAAAGCGCCTTGCAATGCCAGAACCCCAACCCTGGCGGATGTGTCAGAATTGTTAGTGTGCATTAGTATTAACTGTCAATTATCCGCTGACTTACCAACCCCGCTGGGAAAGCAGCTGGTCCTGCGGAAGCTGAGAAATATCAATACCAACCATCGGTTCGCCCAGGTCTTTGGAAATTTCGGCCAGAAGCTTGGGATTGTTGTAGTGGGTGACGGCCTGGACAATCGCTTTGGCCCGTTTAAATGGGTCGCCGCTCTTGAAGATACCGCTACCAACAAAAACGCCTTCGCTGCCGAGTAACATCATCAGGGCGGCATCGGCAGGAGTCGCGACCCCACCGGCGGCAAAGTTGACCACAGGCAGTTTGCCGGTTTCGTGAACAAGTACCACCAGTTCGTAGGGAGCGCCCAATTCTTTGGCGGCGGTCATAAGTTCTTCGCGAGGCATCGCCTGGATGCGGCGAATATCGCCCTTGACCTGCCGCTGGTGGCGGACTGCTTCAACCACGTTGCCGGTTCCAGCTTCCCCTTTGGTCCTAATCATGGCTGCGCCTTCGCCAATCCGGCGCAAAGCTTCGCCCAGGTTGCGGCAGCCGCAAACAAACGGAACCTTGAAAAGATGCTTGTCAATGTGGAACTGGTCGTCAGCAGGGGTCAGGACTTCGCTTTCGTCAATGTAATCAATGCCGAGGGCTTCCAGGATTTGGGCTTCGACAATGTGGCCGATACGAGCTTTCGCCATGACCGGAATTGTCACTGATTCTTTAATTCGGGAAACCAGTTCGGGGGCGCTCATCCGGGCGACACCACCCTGCTTGCGAATATCAGCCGGGACGCGTTCCAGGGCCATTACAGCTACTGCCCCAGCTTCTTCGGCCAGTTGGGCCTGTTCGACTGTAACCACGTCCATTATAACGCCACCCTTTAACATCTGAGCAAGGCCAACTTTGGTTTTCCAGGTGGATTTTTCAACACCATTTACTACTTGAGCCATTAATTATCTTTCCTCCTGCACCGTTCCGGCCACCATAGTTTTCCTAAAGCCGGTGGGGAAACGGTAAATTGATTTATTAAACCACGCTTTTTTAAATAAGCCTGCTCATTTTGCGCTGTTTGGAACCCGGCCTACCGTATTTGAGGTCAGGTCCGGTCGCTTCTTTTAACCTTTAACTTGGCCTTATTTTACTATTTTTTACCCTAAAGAGCAACAAGTTCCGCTAGGTTGGACTCTCCTGAGCTTGGGTATGACAAATTTTATTTTTGAAAAAGTTCCTAAACCCCTTGACCGATGTTTACAAATAGCTTAAACTAGATAAGTATATACTTTTGTATATACGAGTTAGTTAGGTTAGGAAATAATATGATTAGTCATGTCGATAGATGGGGCAACAGTTATGCAATCCGCATCAAAAAATCTTATGCCGAACAATTAGGGTGGGAGCCCGGAACTCAGATTAAAGAAACCGTAGAAAACGGCAGATTAATTTTAGAAGCGGTAAAGAAACCCGTTCCCCGGCTGGCGGAGTTATTAGAGCGAGTTACGCCTGAAAACCTGCATGGAGAAATTGACTCAGGCCCAGCTGTAGGGAATGAAATCTGGTGAGCAAGGAATTAAACCCGCCACTTCGCTTTGAATATGTCCCGGTGCGAGGTGATATAGTATGGCTAGATTTTGACCCACAATTAGGACATGAGCAGGCCAAAAGAAGACCTG
>JAYSYV010000069.1:0-7743 GCA_043727245.1 Chloroflexota bacterium
GGGCGAACCGCGTGAAGAATGGCGAGCTACTGCCAGTTACGTGCTGGACCACCTGGCCGACCCTGAAACGGTCCTGGTTGATGTGCGTCGGCCTACCGAGTTCACTGGGGAAGAAGTTCGGGCGGCCAGGGGTGGGCATATTCCGGGGGCGACCAATCTGCTCTGGCTGGACAATCTTGATAAGGCTAAATGGACTTTCAAGGATGCTTCGACGCTGCGCCAGCGCTTTGAAAAGGCCGGAGTGACTCCTGATAAACAGGTCATTGCCTACTGCCACGGCGGAGTGCGGGCCTGTCACGCCGCGCTTGTCCTTAAAATGCTGGGCTATCCTGCTGTAACGGTTTACGATGGTTCCTGGGAGGAATGGGGAAACGACCCGGCCTTACCGGTTGAGCAGGGATGAAGGTAGCGATTGACTATACTCCGGCGGTGCGGCAAGGCGGCGGTATTGGCCGCTGGACCCGCAGCCTGGTTGAAGCTCTGCTGGCCCTGGAAGAAGCCCGCGATACCCAGTTTGTCCTATTTTACGCCGGGGGTGGCCTGACCGAAAAGCAACAGGCTTTTATCCAGGCTGAAAAGGTTAAATATAGCAGCCCACAGGTGCGATTTGTGCGGCTGCCCTTTTCCGAACCGGCTCTGACACGCCTCTGGCAAAGGCTCCACCTGCCGCTGCCCCTGGAATTTATTGCCCGGCTGGGCCAGCCTTTGGCTTTGGCTAATCCGCTGGGAAAACCGGATGTGCTGCATTTCCCGGATTTCGTAGTGCCGCCACACCTGGGCGGACGTTCGCTGGTAACGGTTCACGACCTCAGTTTTATGATTACCCCGGACTGCGCCGAAGCGAAATTGCGCCAGTATTTGACCTCGGCTGTACCGCGCAGCGTGCGGAAGGCCGACCGGGTTAGCGTGGACGCGAAAGCCATTAAAAATGACCTGGCCGAGCGGTTACAGGTTCCGCCTGAAAAAATGACGGTTATTTATGGCGGCGTAGGGCCGGAATTTCACCCGGTAGATGATAACGCTTACCTGGAAGAAGTGCGGTTCCGGCTAAAGCTGCCGGAACGCTTTTTACTCTACCTGGGGACGATTGAACCGCGCAAGAACCTGGCCCGGTTGGCCGAAGCCTGGGCCAGAATCAAAGATAGCGAGGTCGGGCGCGGGAGGAAGTTGGTGTTGGCCGGACGCAAGGGCTGGCTATATGAGCCAATTGTGGCCCGGATTGACGAACTTGGTCTGCGCGATGAAATTGTCTGGCTGGACTTCGTGCCAGAGGGCGACCTGGCGGCAGTTTACAACCTGGCCGATTTGTTCTGCTTCCCCAGTCTATATGAGGGTTTTGGTATTCCGCCGCTGGAAGCCCTGGCCTGCGGTACGCCGGTCGTGACGGCCAATAATTCTTCGCTGGCGGAAGTCTTTAGCGGCGCGGCTCTGATGTGCAAGGCGACCGAGATAGATTCCATCGCGGCGGCTATTCGTCAGGGTTTGGAAAGCCTGGACGGTGATGGGCAACTACTGGCCGGGTTGCAAGCCGAAGGTCTAAAGAGGGTTAAAACCTTTACCTGGGAACGTTCCGCCCGTGAAGCCCTGGCCCTTTACCACGAGATGGCGAACAAATAAAAATCACCTCCTATTTGAATTTAAGAAGGTGATTTTTAAACGTTGGTGTATCCAGTTAGTGCGCTTTGAAGAAATCCAGCAACATTCTGGTTACTTCTTCGGCTTTTTCCAGGTGGGGCGAATGGCCGCACTCGGCCAGGACTTCTTCGTGGTACTTGCCACCATTGGTCTGGTATTTATCCAGCACTGACCGTATCTGAGCAATCATCGGTTGAGGCGGGAAGATGTCGGCTCCCGGCCAGCCCGGTACGGCCCCCAGTTGCCCCAGCACCCCAAAATCAAACAGCGAATTGTCTGAGACAATCTGGTCGCTGTCGCCCCGATACCATAAAATGTCCGGTTTCGGATTAATATCGGCAATAGAGGCCTGGTTGAGATAGAGCGGGGTCAGGGTATTGTTTACCCCGTTAGAGCCGGGTGCAACATTCGGCCAGTTCTCCGAGGGAGTGAAATCGCCGGGCCAGTTCTGGTCGCCCTCTTTGGTCGAGAGCATGGCCGAAACATAAGTTTCTTCCCATTCAGGCGAAACCTTAAAAGGCGGTTTGAAGTAAAAAGAATTCATAATGTTTCGGGGTGAGGTCGGGGCATCCGCGCTGCGGTCGCCGTCTTTGATGCGTTGCCGGAAGTCCGGGTTCACATTACCACCGCCGCAACCGGCTGCATCTGGGTAGTTCAACTGGCCGTTCGAGCCGTGCGTACTACCAAAGCCGTAGGGTGAACCTGGCGCTTGCAAAGCCAGCGAGCGGACCGTTTTGGGATAATCCTGGGTATATTGCATGGCTATATTGCCGCCGAGCGACCAGCCGAGCAGGTGAAACGCGGGCAGGTCCAGAGCGTGGGCAAAACTGCCGATGTCATCTGCGAAATCGCGAACACCCCTGGTGGCATCTACCGGCAAAGTCTGGCTATCGCCATAGCCGCGCAGGTCAGGGGCCAAAACCCGGAAACCGCCCTCGTCGGCCAGCTTTAACATCAATTCCTGAAAGAACCAGCTACTGCTAATATTGCCGTGAACCAAAATCACCGGTATCCCACTGGCCGGTCCAGCTTCCAGCCCGGCGACTTCCAACCGGCCTGTCATCACGCGGCGCTGGGTAATCCCTGGTAGAAATTTTACCTCGGTCATAAATGCTCCTGTTTTATTTTATATGGAGATAAAGAACTGCGCCCCTGTATTATAAGGCCAGTGGGGGCTAAATTTCAAAATTCATTTGCTAATGGGTTGGACTGGTGCAGTCACGACCGGAGTCAGGATTTGCAGGTATTTGGAATTAAAAGAGATTAGCTCTTATAAAGATAACTTTCGAGTTCTCTTAATCGGAATTAAATATTATTAGCCTCTTTTGCAAATAGGCACATACCCCGCCAGACTCGTAACCTGATAGTAGCTCTTCTAATATTAAAGGAACCTAAGTTTACCCGGAAATGACATTTCGAGCATAACTAAACGTATACTGATAACATTATAAGTAGTATGAGGGTGGTACAAAAGACAATTGAACAATATAAGGAGGCAACTCGAATTGGAACCGAAAAAGAAATTACCCTGGCTGGTTTTGACCGCTCTGGTGCTGGGCTTGTGCGCCTTGCTGGTCGGCCCAATCTCCCAAACGGCTATTGCAGCCGATGCTAGTCAGTTTTTCCCTCTGACCAATCACACAGTGAGCGGCAAATTCCTGACTTACTGGCGCAATAACGGGGGCCTGGCCGCCTATGGCTACCCTATTACCGATGCAACAATGGAAACTGATGCCGAAAACGGCAAGGTTTATCTGACTCAGTGGTTCGAGCGCAACAGTTTCCAGTTGCACCCAGAAAACGCCGGGACCAAATATGAAGTGCTGCTAGGCCTGCTAGGCAAGCGTCTGACCAAAAACCGCCTGGTAAACGACCCGGCTTTCCAGCCCAATACGGCCAAAACGGGAAATTTCTACTTCCCGCAGACTCAACATAATGTTGACAGCCGGTTTTATACTTACTGGCAAAATAACGGCGACCTGAGCCGCTTGGGCTACCCCATTGCCGAAGCACAGCAGGAAACCGACCCGGCTACAGGCAATGTTTACCTGGCCCAGTGGTTTGAACGCGCTCGAATGGAATATCACCCTGAAAACTCGGCTCCGTATACGGTGCTATTAGGCTTACTGGGCAACGAGATTAAGAACTCGGCTCCCGATACGGTTTTGCACCTTTTCTATAACTCTATAAATAACAAGACCTACCAGCAGGCTTATAACTACTGGGACTATCCAACCCAGTCTTTGCCGCCTTTCAACCAATGGGTAGCCGGTTACAAAGATACAGCCTCGGTGGCCCTGACCACCGGTCAGTACCGTATAGATGGAGCGGCAGGTAACGCTTTTGCCCCGGTTCCGGTCGTACTGGTTTCGACTAAAACGGACGGCTCGCACCAAACTTTCTACGGCTGCTACACGACTCACAAGATCAACATTGAGCCGGATAGCCCGTGGGGTATTTCCAGCGCGACTATCCAGCAAGATACATCCGGCGCTAACACCCAGGCTCTCTTGAATAAGGCAGCCATTAACTGTGGCAGTTAAACCCGGCTTAATCCTTAACCGGGTGTAGCCTGGATGTCAGTTTTAAGGGAACTTGTGGGAAATTAAGTAATTCTCCCGTTTATCCACAAGTTCAAATCCATCACCATGCGCCCTTTCCTGACCTGGAAGGGGCTTTTTCTTTTAGAACTATTTTATGAGAGGATGAAGTATAAAAAAAGAGCCGAGTAGTTTTCGGGCTACCAGGCTCATTGGTTTTTATCTGAGAGAGCATAACGCTTTCGCGCTCGCCTTAAATGTGGTTTCATAAGAGGTTTTAAGTGGTGTAGGGAAGTCAAATTCTTTGTATTGGTTCCTTATTTGTTCGTCTTCCCTTGTAATATAATAAAGCATTTGTTGTGCCAGGATTGTCCACCAACTTAATTTATAGCCTAAAAGTCCTACCTCTATAGCTGAGAACGCCGGAAATGGGTCCACAGGTTATCCACCAGTTTTTGAGGCTGGCTATCTACTCCGAAACGGTTGAAAAACCGGCTGATATTTTAAATATCGCGGGTTAGCAAGGCCAGGGCGTTGGAATTAAAGCGAGGGTCAACATTCCCCCACTTAAAGATTATTGGAATAAATTTAATGCTTTCGCCAAATATAGACCCCTCTATATACTATAACCGGCTAACCTTGGCAAGAGTGAATTTGGGAAGTCCAGGGCTACGGCAAATTAATTTGAAGCAGGAGGTGTTGGAGCGGCACGCCTATGACCGGGGCTACTGGGGGTGTCCCCCAGCCTTTCCTCCTTTGGGTACAATGCTCAGGACGGGGCATATAGGCAACTTATGGTAAAATCAGGCGGTAGATAAAAAAGCAGACTGGATAAAAGATTAGAAAGATATAATGCCAAAGCAAAAGGGAAACCTGATTATTGGACAGTCCGGCGGGGCCACGGCGGTAATTAACAGCAGCCTGGCCGGAGCAGTGGCGGAAGCCCTGCGCCACGAAGAAGTCGGTGAGATTTACGGGATGTTGGACGGAGTTCAGGGCTTGTTGCAAGAACAAATTATTGACTTGCGGGCGCAGGTTGGCACACCGGATAAATTAGAGCAGCTTAAACGGACACCTTCGGCGGCGCTGGGTATGTGCCGTTACAAACTGGATGAGGCCGAGCGGGAACGTGTTCTGGCGGTACTTAAAAAGTATAATATTCGCTATTTTTTGTACGCCGGGGGTAACGATAGCGCCGATACCTGCCACCGCCTGGACCTGATGAGCCGGGAAGCCGGTTACGAGTTACAGGCTATCGGTATTCCCAAGACAATTGACAACGACCTGCCGGAGATGGACCATTGTCCCGGTTACGGCTCGATAGCTCGCTACCTGGCAATTGCCGCCCAGGATAGCGGTATAGATACCCAGGCGGCCCGGCTGGTCCATCCTATCAAGCTGATTGAGGTAATGGGCCGGAACGCGGGCTGGGTGGCTGCTTCGACGGTGTTGGGCAAGCGTCACGAAGAAGACGCACCGCACCTGATTTATACTCCGGAACGGCGGCTGGACCCGGAACGATTCCTACAGGATGTGCAGGAAGTTTATAAAAAGTACGGCTATTGCGTGGCGGTTATCGGTGAAACGGTTCGGGAGACCGGCGGTAAAATCCTTGGTACACAGGCCGCGCCCTATCTGGTAGATTCGTTCGGCCACAAGTATTACCACGGCCCGGCCAACTATTTAATGGGCCTGATTATTAAAGAACTGGGCCTGACCGCCCGCTACGATAAGCCTGGCACGCTCCAGCGCATGAGTATGTTGTTCGCCAGCGAGGTTGACCTGAACGAAGCCTGGGAAGCCGGGGCGGAGGCAGCCCGACGGGCTATCGGTGGGGAAACCGGTCTGATGGTCACGCTCTTGCGCGGTCAGGATGACGAAGGCGGTTATAAATGTGATTACGGCGTGACAGCCCTTGAAAATATCGCCAACACCGAACATAAGATGCCGGTGAGTTTTATCAACCAGGCCGGGAACTTTGTCACGCCGGACTTTATCGAATATGCCCTGCCTTTAATCGGCGGCCCTTTGCCCAGTTATCTGAAGCTGGACCGGCTGACCCAGGTTACAGAGGCAGTTAAGTCTTCCGGGTTGGCGTAAAATTTGAAAACAAAAAGGTGAGAGTAGCCAATTACCCTCACCTTTTTGTTTAGCCCTTATTTAGCAAAGAGCTTTGAAATGTTACTTGATAGCGTAAGTTACCTGGACATTGACTACGACCTTGAGCTGGCCGCCTTCAACCTGGGTAACGGGTGCGGTGGCCTGGGCGACCCTGGAGTCGGCAGCATACACGATAGGCTGCGGTCCGCTGTTCTGGGCGACTTCCACGATATTAACGACACTACCAACTGTGACGGAACCGGCAGCGCCTAACTGGTCGGCTTTGGCTTTAGCATCGGCTACAGCGGCGGCACGAGCCTGCTTGAGAGCTTCGGTGTTGTTCTCGGCCATGAAGTTGATACCGTTGATTTGGTTGGCTCCGGCGGTGCTGGCCGCGTCTATTATAGCCCCGGCTTTAGTAATATCCCGGATGGTAACTTGCAGACTGTTGGTAATCTGATAGCCGATCAACTTGGCCGGTTGGTTCGGCGCGTATGTGTAATCCGGGTTGATGCTGTAGTTGACGGTCTTGATGTCCTCTGGCTTGATACCGTTGCTCTTGAGAGCCTCGGTTATTTTAGCGGAGGTAGCGGCGGACTGCGCCTGGGCTTCCGAAACGGTCGGGGCTTTAAGCTGGACACCTACGTTTAACTGAACTACATCCGGTTTGAGGATAATTACGCCTGTACCCTGGACCGTAATTCCGCTGTAACCACTCGGTCCGCTGACCGGGGTAGTCTGGGCCTGGGCCGGAGCGGCCGATTTCTGGCCTAACACGGCCACCATAAAACCAAGCAGCACTACGGCTACTAACGCAATTCCACCCACCCATAATATTCTTCTCTGTTTCATTATCCTACCTCCTAATTAGCAGGTTACCCTGCTTATGTGTTGTTGTCTCTTACTCATACTAACAACGCAGCCGAAACAGATAAAATCACAGGCAATTACGAAATCAGGCGAAATCGGGACAATTTTCGACCACCTGGCGTAACAGGTCGGGAAAACCGCCGCTTACAAAGTCTACTCCCATTGCCACCAGGCGGCACAGGTCGCCAGCCTGGGTAAAAGGTTCTTCGCCCAGACCCCAGCCAAACAGGCAAACATTTTCGGCATGCACCGCCCGGACTAGCTCCGGCGTTACCCAGTTGCTGCCAATGGCGATGCCGTTAGCCCTGGCTGACCGGGCTGGTCCAACCGGGTCAACCAGGATAGCTCCGCCATAGGCTATCAGGGTCGTAATATTGGGATTTAATTCTTTGCTCCTTAAGACGGCCCGGTGGTCAAAAGAGTGTAGGCTGGTTAGTTCTTCGTCACCATAGCGGGCGACCAGTTCTAGAACTTTCTCGACGATGCCGGGATAAACGTCCAGGCCGTTGTAAAAAGGCCAGGGGGCTTTTATTTCAATTGACACGGGCATGCGTACAGCGGTAGACCATGTTAGGACTTCTTCCAAAAGGGGAATCCG
>JAYSYV010000070.1:0-2510 GCA_043727245.1 Chloroflexota bacterium
CGCCGGGTGGTTATTATCGGACCTGATTACGTGGCGAACGTTTTGCAGCAGGTTTCGGACGAATTTATTCCTTACCGCTTCCTGTTAGCCCAGGTGGTCGCCGACCCCTACGCTGCTTATTATCAGCAGCAAGCCCAGGCTCAAGGTCAGCCTTACTTTCCCGGCCAGATACCGCCCGGCTATCAGCCCCCTCCCGGTTTTGCACCCCAGGCCGGGGCAGCCCAACCTCCCCAGGTCCAACCCATTCAGACCGGCACTGACCGGCGGGGACGGCGTTTGACAGGCAGCAACCGGCGCGGTCAGTCCGCCTATCCCACACCTGCTCCGCAGCCCTATACTCGGATTATGCCGCCGCCAGCAGGCGCTCAACCCGGCGCTCCGCCAGTGCCGCCTTACGGTTATTACAGCCAACCGCAACCGGGACAAGTGCCGTCGGTCTATCCCCAACAACCTCCACAATACCAGCCCCCGGTGGCAGCCCCGGTTTACGGCTATCCGCAACCTGGCTACCAGCCCACTCCGGCCCCGGTCCCCCCGGTAGCGGCCCCTACCCAACCGGCCCAGGTTTTCACTACCTCGGCCCCGGTCTTCAATACGCCGATACCGGTCCAGGTTCAACCTAGCTATCAACCGGTTGTGCCGCCGCCGGTCGCCGCTGTTCAGCCAACTATCCCGACCCCGGTGGCGCCGGTAGAAACCGCCAGTGTGGATACTTCCGTTCAGGCCCAACCTTCGCATAATGGGAAGACCTCCACCAGCGATTTTAACGAAGTCAAGGATGCTATACAGGCTATCCTGGCCCAGCGGACGACCAGCGGACGCAGCCAGATGCGGGCGCGAGATTTGAAAGAGGAGTTATTGCGCCGGATTCCTAATTTCAGCGAACGGCGTTACGGTTTCTCCAAATTCAAAGCGCTGCTAAATGCCGCTGAAGCCGCCGGAGTCCTTCAAATTGACCAGTCCGGCCATATTTTGTGGGTTTCGGCCCCCGGCACACCCAAAATGCAATTTGGTTTGCCAGGAACCGAAGACTCTGCTCAGGCCGCCGATACCGACTTTGAGGAGGATGGCGAGGAGGAGGCTACCAGTCCGGCAGTCGCAGCCGAACTAGCCGGTGAGCCGGATGACGCAGCCGTAGCTGCTCCCGATGCGTTTGAAAATGCTGTGACGGTCGAACCGCAGGAGGCGGCTACTTACGCCGGTCCGGTCGGTGAAGAAGAACCGCAGACAGCCTTGAACGAACCCCGGATTGAAGTAATAATTCCCGAAGAACGGACTACCAGCCTGGTGGCGAGTGCGGCAGCGGAAGTCCCGGTCAGGACCGAAGTCCAGCAGGCCGAAAGCACTTTAGGCCCACGTCCGGCTCAGTTGAGCCAGCCGTTCTATGAGGATGTCATCGTCCTGATTGACCACCTGCGGACTCGTAATCGCTGGTTGGGCTACGAGTTGCTGCTTTCCAACGTGCGCGACCTTCTGAGCCGTGACATGCCGGAGAGCGAAGCCAAAATCCAGGCTGGTACTATCCTGAGCAAGCTTCTCAGCGAAAGTATCATCAAGATGGCAATAGAGGTTCACTCGCGGGGCGCTCGCAAGATGACGGTCAAGGTAGCCCATTTGCAGGATGGACATCCGGCGGTGCGCTATTCCCTGGAAAACCACAAGCTCCAGGCAGCGGCTTCGGTGGTTGAAGCAGAGCCAGCCGAGCAGGTTGAAGAAACCGAATCTACAAGCGTAGAGGCTCAAACGAATTTCCAGGAGGTTGGGGTTGAGCAGGAAGCCGAGAGTACCGGGGCTTCTACCAGCGAGGAGCCAGCGGCTGCTCAATTGGGCAGTCATTTCACCCAGCAAGCTCATCCCGTCTGGGACAATGCCCCAGCCAGTGACGAGTATCAGGCCGCAACCGAGGCCCAACCGCAGGAGCAGTCCGAAGCTCCCAGCGTTGAGGGTAGCGGCGAGGCCGGAGAACTGGGCCAGGAAGCTGCCCCGGTAACGTCTGAGGAAATGCCGGAAGCGGCTACCGAGGAGCAACCAGCGGACCAGGCGGAAGGCCAGCCTGAAGCTCAGGGCTACTCCGAAGGCGAAAGCCAGGGCGAGTTAAGCGGCCTTGGCGTAGACGCGCCGGTTGTGGAAGAACCAGGCATCTCTGCCGATACCGGCCAGAGCGTCCAGGGCGAACCCGACCACGCTCCCCAGGGAGAAGAACCTGCTCCGGCAGGAGGTTACTTCAATACCTCCGAGCTGACCGGTGAAAATTCCTCGGACCAGATGGAAACTCCGCAGGAGTACACCTCCGGTCAAGCCTATGAGGAAAATCCCCCGGCAGGTAATCCGAACCTTGAAAGCCAGCCGGAAGTTGGGGACCAACTCCAATTTGAGACGCAACCTCAGTCCGAGGCGGGCTACCAGCCTTCCCAGGACGAGGGCCAGCAGCCTCAAGCTGAGGCGGAAAACACCTTTGAAGATGCCCACACTTTCGAGGGTTATCAGTCGCAGGAGCAAGCCCCACCCGA
>JAYSYV010000071.1:0-2509 GCA_043727245.1 Chloroflexota bacterium
CCGGTCTGGCCCAGGTAGCCGAGGGCCGGGCTATTCTCAGCCCTTTGACCGTGGCCGAAAACCTTGAGTTAGGGGCATTCATCCGACGGGACCGGGCGGCTATCAAGCAAGACCTGGAAAAAATATACAGCCAATTTCCGCGCCTGGCCGAACGACGCAGCCAGCTTGCCGGTAGTCTGAGCGGTGGCGAACAGCAGATGTTAGCCATCGGGCGGGCGCTCATGGCCCAGCCTAAAATGCTCTTATTGGACGAACCGAGCATGGGCCTGGCCCCGATTATCATTAATCAGGTCTTTGAGATTATAAAACAAATCAATCAGAGCGGCACGACAGTTCTGCTGGTCGAGCAAAATGCCAATAAAGCCCTTAAAATTGCCGATTATGCCTATGTCATGGAACACGGCGAGATTACTTTCGAGGGACCGGGCGAGAAAGTGCGTAACTCAGCTCATATTATGGAAGCCTTTCTGGGTAAAGGTTAATTTGCTTATAGGAGGTTAGAATTCTGCTAAAAAGAGCCGGGAAATCATAATATTTTCCCGGCTCTTTTTCATTGGGTAATTTTGAAATTGGCTTGAGTTCTAGTGAGCCAGTTCTTCTTTTAGCTGAATTAAGCTCCTGGTAAGTACCTGGCGAATGGTCTGGATGGATTCGCCGGTCGCCTGGGCGATTTCCTGGTGAGTAAGACCCTTAAAGAAGGCCATTTCTAAATGACTGCGGTGTTCCGGGGGTAAGCTGGCGACAGCCTGGCGGGCTTGCTTTTGTAGCATGCTTATCCTGCCAATTTCTTCGGGCGGAGCCGGTTGGTCTTTTTTAAGATTTGGCCGGGCAGCGTATATTCTCGGCGAAAAGCGAGAGCGTTCGGATGTATCAAAACTTCTTCTAAGCCGTTCCAGACAGTTACAATGGACCTCTCGCATCAGCCAATTAATAAAAGGGCCACTTTGAGTCGTGTAAAGACCGGGCTGCTGCCAGTAGTGTAAAAAAACTTCCTGGACCGCTTCTTCAGCCATCGCGCTGTCGTCAAGGACGCGCATAGCCAACCCAAAACTCGGTCGCCCGTATAGGCTGTACAAATCTTCAAGGTTGCTAAAATTGTTGTTGAGAATTTGAGGTTGTGTGTCTGCAACTGGGGTATTCATAGATAAGTGTACTTTCTGGGCCAGGGCAACTTTAGCGAAGATGTCTGGCGAGCTAAAACGGCTAGTATAAATATATTTTAACAATCTTTATAGGAAGCAATAAAAATGCCACTGAATAGGTCTTTAGTTTAGACAAAAGGTATACTACGTTAATCTTTGATATTATGGTAAGTCAAGAGAGAATTAACAAGGGAAAATGGGAAATCTGGCAGTAATTCAGAAAGGCCCGGTAAATTTACCGGGCCTTTTATGTGTGGAAAGGTTAAATAATGTTAGGAGTGCGAAACTCGAAATCCAATCCAATATCCAGGGCCGATACGGAATGGGTCAGTGCGCCGGAAGAAATAAGGTCTACCCCGCTCTGGGCGATAGCCGTAATCGAGTCGAGGTTAATGCCACCGGAAGCCTCGCTCAAAGCCCGTCCGGCAATCAGTTCGACGGCCTGTTTCATCAGTTCCGGCGACATGTTATCCAGCAAAATAACATCGGCTCCGCCATTCAGGGCCGCCGGAATCTGGTTAAGGCGGTCTACTTCCACCTCGATTTTAATCAGGTGGGGCAGGCGTTCTTTGCCCCGGCGCAGGGCTTCTTCCAGGGGAATTCCGGCTGAGGCCAGGGCGGACAAATGATTATCCTTCAGCATAACCCCGTCACTGAGATTGCGCCGGTGATTGAAGCCGCCACCGCAGCGAATGGCGTACTTTTCCAGGTCGCGCAGCAGGGGCGTGGTTTTGCGGGTGTCCACAATCCGGGCTTTGGTTCCGGCAGTAGCCGCCACAAAGCGGGCGGTCATGGTAGCAATGCCGCTCATGCGCTGCAAAAAGTTCAGGGCCACGCGTTCCCCTTTTAAGAGGCTGCGGGCCGAACCTTCGACAATAGCCAGGGTTTGCCCGGCTTCCAACTGGGAGCCATCCTGTACCATCGGGACAAACCGGACCTGGGCATCGGTGGCCTGGTAGACCGCCCTGGCGACCTCCAAACCGGCTAATATCCCCGGCTTACGGGCTACAAAACGAGCCTCGGCGGTAAGATTGGACGGGATAAAATAATCGGTAGATAGATCACCCCAGGCCAGGTCTTCCTCCAGGGCCGCCTCGACCAGCCTTCGCAATTGCCCTTCGGTCATTTCCAGCCGCGCTGTATTGTAATCGTTGAATAAGTGAGTATTTACCACGTTGTATATCCTTTCCGCGCCTCTAAATGAGTTATTGTCATATTAACCTTTACTGTTATTATACCACAACTTTGCAAGATGAAAAGGGTTAATCCATGAAAACAATAACCAATTCGGCCTTTTAAAGTATAATAGCCGGGAAATAATATGAAAGCGTTTAAAAACCAGTGTGATGAGTCAGGTGAAAGTTGAG
>JAYSYV010000072.1:0-2505 GCA_043727245.1 Chloroflexota bacterium
CTGGTTGGGCCGGAGTGAGGGGTCGGGCTGCCCGGAGGGGTCTATGCAGTCGTAAAAATAGCCGCCCTGCTCGTACCAGTAAGTCTTTTCAAAATTAGCAGCTACCCGCGCCGCTAAACCCTGGTAATAAGCTGCCGCTTCGGGATTGCCGTAGCGCCCGGCCAGCCCTTCCATGACCCGGCAGGCCCGATACCACAAAGCGCTGATTTCAATCGGTTTACCGTGCCGGGGTGTCACCACCCAATCATCAATTTTAACATCCATCCAGGTCAGTTGTAGACCAGGTCCACCCGCTGCCAGCAAACCGTCCTGTGGGTCAACCTGGATGCCAAAGCGAGTGCCTTTGACGTGCCAGCGCACTATATCGGCCAGGATCGGGTAAAGCTCCTGGCCCAGGCTGTCATCGCCGGTCGCTTCCAGGTATTTCTGAACCGCGTCAAAGTACCAGACACTCGCGTCCACTGTATTGTAGTCGGATTCTTGCAGCGGGTGGACTGTTTGAGCCGCACCGGACGGGTCGGGGTCGGGAAAGCGGTTGGGTAACATGCCCTGGCTGACATAACGAGCAAAGCTGCGTAAAATGGCGGCTGCTTCGGCGTAGCGCCCGGTAACGACCGCCAGGCCCGGCAGGGCAATCATGGTGTCGCGGCCCCAATCGCTGAACCAGTGATAACCCGCGATGACCGTCCGGTAGTCCGGCTGAAGGTGGCCGGGAAGAGCTCGGTCGGGGCGGCCTACCACAAACTGGTCGGCGGCCAGGGTCAAACGGGTTGCCAGGCGGTCGAAGACATCGCCATTTTGAGGCAAGCCGGATTGCTGCAATAAAACCCGCTGACGAGCCAATTCGCGCTCTAAAGATTCGGGATAAAGTTGCTCGACCGTTTCGGGCGGCTCGACCGTTGCGATAAAAGTGATAGATTGGCCGGGAGCCAGACGGCCGACCCAGGTTCCCAGGCAATAAAGGTCTTCCTCGGCTGCCAGCCCTCGGACCTGTTCCTGGCGATAGTGAAAGCCCCAGTACCAGCCGCGCCCCACGTCTTCTCGCCACAATACCGGACGATCCATAACCAGCAGTTGCCAGCGGGGAGCGCCCGGCCAGGCTTCGACCGTCCAGATAGGTTGGTTAAGCTCATTGCTGGTTATTTTATAGGGGTGGTCGGGCGAGCCTTTGGTATCTTCGTGGTAATCGCGGCAGTTCGCCAGGGGCCGGACCTGTAATTCCAGGGCCGGGCTTTCCGAAGTCGCGGCGTAAGTGTAGCGGATATACACCGTATTCGCGCCGTACTCCATCCAACAGGTTTTGTGTAAAGTCCCATCTGCCAGAGCATAGCTGAAAGTTGGTATTGTACCCTGGAACTCGACTTTTTCCAGGTAGGACAACCCGGACAGGCTTGCCGTACCGCCTCGCCACTCGTTTACGTCAAGCGGGTAGACCTGACCGGCCAGATTGATTTGTTCGTCCACTTTGCTTAAAAGGACCGTCCGGCCCAGCGGCGGTTGCAGGGCCGCGACCAGCAAGCCGTGATAGCGCCGGGTTAGCCCTCCTGATAGGCTGGCTCCACCGTATCCGCCGATGCCGTTAGTCAAAAGCCATTCACGTTCGAGCGCCTGTTCTCGGTCACTCACAATCTCGCGGCCCAAACGAGTAAATGACAAATACTCGTCCGGCGGTCCAGGCCAATCCTTCGGCATAAAATCCCCCTGGAATTATTTAACAAAAGCTTTAAAATCCCTGCACGCCTTACCCCTATGATACCAGCAAAAAAAGTTCTGGAAAAGGCCGAAATTAGATTTCTTTGGAATTAAAAAAGACTGCCCACCAGTGACAGTCCTTTTTATTAGATTATTAAAATATGCGGCCTACTGAAAACCGCCACCGCCGACCAGACGAACCACATCCTGCCAGGCAATCAACAACATCAAAGAGAGTAGGGCAATCATACCGGCAAAGTGGACCAGGCTTTCTTTTTCAGGAGGCACTCGCCGACCGCGAGTTATCATTTCGATGATAACAAAGACCAGGCGGCCACCGTCCAGGGCCGGGAGCGGCAAAATATTGACCACCCCCAGGTTGACCGAAAGCAAGGCCATCAGCACAGCCAGAGTCGAGATAAGACCCCAGAAACCGCCGTTTTCGCTGCCCTGAGTCACGACCGTATCGGTAATTTGGGCCATACCGATAGGACCGGCCAGGTTGGAAACCGCGACCGAGCCATCAAACAGACCTTTGAAAGTTCGCGGGATGAGCGTAATGGCAAAAATGGTCTGGTCCCAGGCTTCCCCGGCAGCTTCCAGAGGGCTGTAGCTCACGTGGGTAAAGGGGCGGGAAATCGCGAAGCTGGCATTACCAACTTTGGGAGCGCGGTTAGCCGCTGTAGGATTGAGGCTTGTATCAGCCAGCAGCACCAGAGGTATTTCAGCCGCGTCCATGGTCTTTTTATAGTAAAGAGTAGTCTGTTTACCCTGGTTGGCCGTAATCGCCGCGTTATACTGGGCAACATTGTG
>JAYSYV010000073.1:0-2505 GCA_043727245.1 Chloroflexota bacterium
GAGCTTAGTCCGGTAGGCAAAGCCCTGGTCAGGTTGGGCAGTTTTTTAACCGGCCCATTCGAAACCTTAACCCGTTTGAAGCCGGTTGGACAGCTACCCGGTTCTACCTTTGAACCGGCGGCCCTGGCAAGCAGCCTGGGTTATCTGGTAATAGGATTGGCAATTGCGCTGGTGGTTGGGAGTTGGCAGGGGTTAGCTGCCCACAAAATCCGCCAGTACCCGCACTAGTATCCTGGCTCTAATCTTTAGTGAAGAGTTTCGTATTATCCCTACCCCGGTGGGTCTTTTTGAATAGGGTTCCTGGAGTGTTTAAGGGAAACGAGGTAACAAATGCATAAGAATGAGTTTATCAAGCAGTTGGCAAAAGAGACCGCTATCCCTCAAAAGGAAGTCAATCAGGTCATCAAAGGCGCGGTAGACTTGATTGCTCGCCGCCTGAAGGATGGCGATAAAGTGGTGATTACCGGCTTCGGCACTTTCGAGGTACGCCGCCGCCGAGCCAGGCGCGGAGTTAATCCCAAAACCAAAGAACGTATTACTATCCCCGAAACGCAAACTCCCGGCTTTACGGCCAGCAATACCCTTAAACTTTCGGTACTGGGCCAGTTGGAAGCGGCTAACCTGCTGGACAACCCGGTCCAGGAAGATACCGCTCACCTGGACGGCGCTAACAGCAACGGTAACGGCAAATCCGCTCGGCCACGCGGTCGTAAAAAGGCGGCAGTCTAGGGTTTCTTCTACCAGCCAGCCACAATTTTATATTGGCCTGGACACAACCACGTTCAGGTCCAGTTTTGGCTTGATTCCAAGACCTGTTTGAACTTTAGTTTATTACAGAGGCCAGCTACCGGGGCGAAACCGGGCCTGGCCTTTTCCTGAAATGTCCTTAATCAGGTTTGGTTAAACCCCCGGTTTAAGGCTTACAAATAGCTTTTTTGTTTGTGTTGCTTGACAGCATGTGAGTCTTATGTTAACATAAATTACTATCTGTAAAGGCTTCCTATTGAAACTAATAGAAGCTAGTACCAGATTTCCGTGAAGTAAACCAGCACGAAGTAAACCAGTTAACTGGATGGGTCTCAATTTGGAAAAGGGTAATTCCCAACAACCAGAGTATAAGTTGGAAGTAGTGGACCTGGCCGATACGCCTACCCTTCTGGGCAACCGGGGAAAATCCAGCCGCCACCCCGTTGCCCTCGCTTTATCTGAGGATGCCTTGCTGGCCCAAGAAGCCCCTCCTCACCAATCTTCCCCTCCTAAATCTGAAACTTCACGCGTTAATGGCCGTCCATCGCGGGCATCCAGGTCTCCCAAACCTGCCGCTGGCCGGGTAAGCCAGGACAAGCCTATTTTCACTTTGAGTGTTGCTGCCGAAATCTTAAATTTGCATCCCCGGACTTTAAGAATTTATGAGGAACTCGGCCTGGTAATGCCCTTTAGGACTGAAACCCAGCGTCGCCGCTATTCTCAGATTGACATCAAAAAAACCCGCTTCATCCAATTCCTGACCCAGAACCGCCGGGTGAACCTCGAAGGTGTCAAAATTATTCTCTATATGCTGGACGAACTGCGCCAGCTAGGCATCACAAATCCAGTCCGGCATATCTTCCAGGATTACCGCGACTTAGATTGACATAATATTATTCTCTTTTAATCCCTTCTTTTCTATGCTAAAATAACCGGTAAGCCGTTCCTAGCTAGTTTTACTTTGGTAATTATTTGTAATTCAGGCGGTCATGTAGAATCCCGACCGGGATTTTGAGGCTGTCGCGGCCTTTTTCAATTTCTTCTTTTACCTGTTACCTTTCCACCGGTAACTTTGATTTTGCCACACCCGCAGGGTTAAAGAGGTATATGTGGAATTTCTTGTCTCAACCGTTCTGTCACTGGCTTTTGGTATTTTCTGGCTGTGGTGGTACTACCGCCAGGATATTTTTGATAAAGAACCCAAGCGTTTTGTCATCCTGATTTTCGTCCTGAGCATGCCGCTTTCGGTGCTATCCGGTTTACTGGAATACACCCTGGACCAGGGCAGCGGCACTTATAGCGAGCAATCGGGCTTTTTCGTGGCGGCTCTTTTTTACCTGGGCGTGGTGGCTGTAATCGAGGAACTGGCAAAATTCTTTGTGGTGTTTACGGTGGCCTATCCCAACCAGGCTTTTAACGAGCCGATGGACGGGATAGTCTACGCGGCGGCGGCGGCGGTGGGTTTTGCCAGTTTCGAGAACGTCTTTTATGTCTTGAACAAAGGCCCGCTGGTGCTGCTCTTGCGCGGCCCTTTCAGCACGCTGGGCCACGTGCTTTTCTCGGCTTTGTGGGGGGCGGCCCTGGGCCTATCGCTCACCGAGCCTTCCCGCTCCAAACGTTTCCGCATGATTTCCACCGGCCTTTTTCTATCTATCCTGGCCCACGGCTCCTATAATATTTTGATTTCGTTAAGTCTGCCTTTCTTCGGGACCGGCTGGGAATGGCTTTCGCTGAGTGGGATTATCTTTTTGTTCGGGT
>JAYSYV010000074.1:0-7709 GCA_043727245.1 Chloroflexota bacterium
CTGCTTTTATCGTAAAAACCAGTACAAAGATTATACCGATCCAGCGAGCTTGCTGTATACTTAGTAAGATACCACGCCGCCCCAACCACCAGCCCGTAAACAATAGGCCGCTAACCATAAAGAAGTAGGCCATTACCACAGCCGCTAACAACTCCGGGGCGAGCAGCCCCACCATTGGCCGGTTCAAGGCAATACCACTAATCAGCGTTATGCCAGCGCCTACCATCAAAAGGCTGGAGATACGCGCCTGCCACCCAGCCCGTCGAGCAGCCAGACCCACCAACGTCACCGAGGATAACAAAAGAAATACGGTTCCCCAGGGCGGAATAGTCGGACGACCTGTATCGAACAGGCCAGTACCCTCAATTTCAATCTGGCTTACCGCTACCCCAAATGGACGGCGGTCCGACTTTGTAAGATAGGGGTCCATCTTCAACCACAAATCCAGGTCGCCCCGGCTCAGAGTAAAGACTGGCCGGGTGGAGGGATAATAATCGCCCTCATAAAACTTGCGGGCAGTTGGGTCTAGCTCGATTGTTTTAAACAGGTCGCCGTTCAGCCTAAGTTCAATTTTGGTGGGGGCCGCGTCGGCTGGGCGGGGCGAAAGTTCCAGCTTGACCTTTACCTGGGCTGGTTGGCCCATTCCCGGCAACTTAACGTTACTGCTGGGCTGAGTCCAACGGTAAACGACATCCATGTTACGCTCTACCGCATAGTAATCTACCAGGTAAGCCCGGTCGGGAGTTCCATTTATGTCAACTCGTTGCTTGAACGATAGCTGGTACACCAAAACCAGGCCCAACAAAATCAGGCCCACCGTCCCATAGTACCAGGGAGAGCGCAGAGCATCTAAAAAAGGTTTTAGTTCGGTCAATAACCATCCGACAAAACTCCTGGGCGCTTTGGCTGGTCTTGGGTTTGCAGGCGGTTCCACTTCTTGGGATTCGGCTTTTTCCAGGGAGGGATTACTCAATCGGTTCTTCTCCGGCATGTTTTTTTTCAGCCTTTGAAGTTTACTTAGATTTGGGATTGGTGTCAAGAAATCAAAAGCTTGAAAAGAACCGGCCTGATTCATTTCAAGCTATTCCAAATTAATAAAGGTTGTCGTGTAAGTTATCTATACTACTCGTTTTCGAGTGACTAGATAACCCTCGGTTCTCAGCCAGGTCGTCATCCGGCGAATACCATAAAATGGCGTACGAGTATATTGTTCATCTAACAGCCGCATCAAAAGCAGATTTTCTTCCGTTTCTGCCACCGGCTTATAATAGTAGCTGGCCCGGTTCAACCCGATAATTTCACACTGGCGCATCAAGCTGATCTTATCAAGACCGGGTTCAATTAGATGCCGTTTGTGTTCAACTGGCAAGGTTATAAAATTTTTTTGAGCCAGTCCAGTTCTACTTTTAGCTGGCCGATTTGCTGATAAAGTCGGGCCTGTAATTCTTCTTCACTCTGCTTATCATGTGCTCGGCATTAGAAAAAATAGCCGAGATTTCATCCAGCACTTGCTTTTTCCAGTTCGTAATCTGGTTAGGATGGACGGCATGAAGGGCGGCCAATTCGTTAACCGTCTTCTGGTCTTTAATTGCTTCCAAAGCAACTTTGGCTTTGAAGTCGGCGCTGTAATGTTTACGTGGGGTCGTCATTATGCTTGCTCCTTTTGTGCGACCCAGCTATTTTACGACTTTAACTTTTCGTCCAGTTTCCTGGGGACATTATAGTTTTATTTCCAGTCTAATTCGCAGTTAAAGGCTTTTTATATCATCTAGAATCTCAGGCGAGGCAACGTTGAACAAATGTCCCCGGCCCTCCAACTCACGGATGCTGGCCTGGGGAAGGTTATCGGCGTACTGTTTCAGATGGGCCACCGGTACTATTTCGTCATCGCGACTATGGTAAATGAAAATCTTTGGGGCTGAGGGGAGTTTCGAGGCAAAGCCTTCTTGCAAAAGAAATGGGGCATGTTGCCAGTCCTTATCTGCGCCCCAATACGGCGAAGCCACAATGAAGATACCTGTAAGCGGCTTTTCAAACTCCGCTTCTGAAAGATATTTTAGAATTACTGAGCCGCCTAACGAATGTCCCATAAGAATAGCGCCCTCATTTAACCCTGCCATTTCTTTTTTCAACTGGGTTTTCCACGGCTCGTAGTCAGGGCTTTGTGGGGTTGGCATCAGTGGGTGCAGAATATCGTACTCAGCGCCCAGGGAGTTTTGCAGAAATGCCAGGAAGTCGCCACTTCCTTCGTGCAGTCCCTTGGGTCCGGCGCTGTGAATAAATAGTATTTGCCTGGTCATATTAATTTACTCCTTGCTGGTTGAACTACCCCTATATTAGCTACCCTACGCCTATCTTTAAAATTACCGGTATTGTGCCATAGTGGGCCGAATGGGTTTGAGATAGTATAAAAATAAAGAACCTCCTGGTTAGCATTCGGTTCTTGATAAACTTGATCTAGCCGGGAGGTTCTTTATTTACTTTCTAATCTTGCGGTTAAAAGCTAATCTAGCCGCGCAAGTTGTCGCGGGTAATAAAGCCTACGAAGTAGCCACCCGGCCCCAGGACCGCTACCGGGTACTCCTTGCTGGCCCGGACGGTTTCGACAACCTCGCTCAGGTCTTGCTCGGCCTGGACCACCGAAAGGCTGCGCCGGGCCACTAATACCTGGGCCAGAGTTGGCGCAGCGGTGGGGTCTGCTGATGAAGAAAAGGGCTGGTCGCTGGATGGGCCTTTGCGGACCAACCGGCGGTTGACAATCCCCATCAAGTAACCTTCACGCAACACCGGCAGCCAGGTCTTATCGTCAATACTCATGGCCTCGGCTTCGTGCAAGAATTCGGTCAGGGGGGTTCTTTCGTCCCAGGCGCGAGGAGGCCGCTCCATGACCTGCCCGACCTGGATGCCGAGTGGTTCCAGGGGAATTACCGGGATTTGCGGACCCAGTGCTGGCCGCGCCCGGTTGGAGATGGGCAATACCTCGCGGAGTTGGGCGATTGATCCGCTGACAATCCAGAAGGCCACCAGACCAAGGATAAAGGCGTTGAAAATATTCTGAGTGGCAAGCAATTGTATCGCCAGAAAACCAAAGACACCGCCGGTCAGACAGCCTGCCACGGCCACAACCCAGGCCGCCCACAGTTCTCTTTTGGTCAGCCAGATTATCCCAGACCGCAAAGCCTGGCCGCCATCCATCGGGTAACCCGGCAAAGCGTTAAAAATCGCCAGGTACAAGTTAAGTTGAGATATATTGTCGGATACTACCGTCCAGACCGAAACGGTAGTGGATAACCCACTAATATCGCCCTGCAAACTGGCATCAGAGGCCAGCCGGAAGATGAAAAAAAGAGCCAGGTTGGAGAGCGGCCCGATAATCGAAATCCAGAAGTTTTTCCCCTCGGAGGCCGGTTTATAGCTGAAAAAGGTCGCGCCGCCAAACATGGTTAGCCTGATAGAAGTAACTTTCGCGCCCAGAACCATGCCGCTCCAGGCGTGGCTAAGTTCGTGAACCAGGATAGAGCCGATGAATAGAACGGCGATCAGCACTCCGCCCAGGATAGTCTGGGATTGGTCCCAACTGTACAACCGGGAAAATTGGGCCGCCTGGGGTACGAAGAAAATAAAGATTAACAGCAACACGCTAAAATCCAGTGTTACATCCACTCCCCGGAAACGCATTACCCGGATACCGGGACCACCACCAAACATAAAAAATTATCCTTTATAGGTTACTTTGTAGATCGCATTAGTCTCATCGTCGGTAATATAAAGACTTCCATCCGGCCCGACCACCGGGTCCACCGGACGGCCCCAGTGATTGCTGCCGCTGGTCAACCAGCCGGTCGCGAAATCTTCATAGCTTTCAGGGCGGCCATCTTTCACCCGCACCCGCACGACCTTGTAACCGGTCGGAATAGAACTGTTCCAGGAACCGTGAAAAGCCACAAATACATCACCCTTGAATTCAGCCGGGAATTGCATAGTCTCAGGCAGATAGAAATCCAGCCCTAACGGGGCCGTATGGGACTGCATAGGCAAAGCCGGTGGCAGAGTTTGCTGACAGTAAGCGGCATTCTTGCCGCCAAAATTAGTGTCATAGACCTTGTTGGAATAACAGTAAGGCCAGCCGTAATTGCCGCCATCCACGATAATGTTAATTTCTTCCGGCGGAATAGTATCGCCTATGTTGTCCCGGCTGTTCTCTACGCCCCACAACTCGCCGGTTTCAGGGTGGAACATAATGCCAACCTCGTTACGCAACCCGGTCGCGTAAATCCGTTTCCCGGTTCCATCATCATTATACTGGGTAACAGCCGCCCGTGCCGGGTTACTTTCAACACAGACATTACAGGTCGAGCCAGCCGCGATATACATCTTGTTGTCCGGGCCGAAGGCAATCGAACGGGTAGTGTGGTTGCCGCCGGTCGGCAGGTCCGAAACGATTACTTCTTTTTTGTCGGCTTTAGCCTGCCCGTCCTGGTAAGGTATACGCGTTACTTTGTCGTTTTCGGCCACGTACAGGTAAAGTTGGCCGTTAGCCTGGTGGAAAACCAGGCCGTGCGGCCCATTCATACCCGACGCGAAAACGCTCGGTTCGCCGTACTGGCCGTTATCCTTGAGGACTACAATCTGGCCCGCCGAGCGTTCCGAGACGAACATGCGCCCATCCGGGCTGAAAGTGGCGTGGCGTACCGCCCCGGCTAACTGGCTGTAAAGGCTGATCTGAAAGCCTTTGGGTAATTTCAAAGTCAAGTTCTGGGCAAAAGTCCCTTTCTTTAACGCATCGGAGACTTGCAGCGTCACATTCACCAGACCTCCGGTTGGTGGTGCAGCCGTGGGAGCCGGACCAGACGGGTAATTATTGGCAATTGGCCGGTTCTTCACATCCGATTGAGCGGCGGCTGTAGTTGTAGCCGCAGCGGTTTTGGTAGAGGCAGCAGTTGTCGCGGCAGATGCGGTCGTTCCAGCCGCCGTGGTTGCGGCCTGGGTGGAAGCCGGAGCCGCCGTGGTAGCCGAAGCGGCAGCGATCTTAACTGTCGCCGTGGTAGCCGGAGCCACTGTAGCAGAAGCCGCTGCCGTCGTAGCCGCTGAGGTAGTCGCCGAAACCGTAGTCGGGACAGCGGTATCATTCCCACAGGCCGCCAGCAGCCCGGCCAGCAACAGACCGATTAAACCCAGACCTAACCTTTGGGACTTAAAATAAAAAGATAGTTTTTTGTAGCCCACAGATATACTCCCATCTAAACTGTTGCCCGTTCGCAACCGATAAGCTATGTTTCCTGAAACATAATGGCTAAATTATACCATTAGTCATACCATCAACGGTTCATATCGGGCCTAATCGGATTAAGGTTAGATGATATTCTGAGGTTAGGCCACAAAAAGAGTATAATATTGCCCGTATTATATAATCATTTATTTGATAGGAGTTAGGAGTAAGGAATAAGTATGGAAACGCCTTCCAAAGATGGCCTGGGGCTGATAGTAGACAGCGTGGCCGACCTGGCACCTGCCCTGGTAAAAGAGCTGGGCAATATCAAGATTGTACCCTTTCACGTTTATTTCCAGAAAGAAAATATTTCCTACGATGACGGCGTAACTTTGAGCTACAACCAATTTTACGAAAAGCTGGAACAGCCGGAGTTGGGCTTGCCCAAGACTCAGGGACCAAACACCGCTGAATATGTCGCCGCTTACGAGGAAATGCTCCAACGCTACGACCGGCTGCTTTCGCTGCACGTCAGTACCAAAATGAGCGTGGCCTACAGTTCGGCGACCCTGGCCCGCCAGACGCTCTCCGATGCCGATATTACCCTGTGGGATAGTGGTACTGTTTCGGTGGTGCTGGGACTATACGCCCTGCAAGCCTCCCGCATGGCTAAAGCCGGTTCGACTACGGCCCAGATCATTGAGCGCCTCGAAAAATACAAGCAGGAAACCGTCCAGCTATTTGTAGCCGATACCCTGAAATATTTGCGCCAGAGTGGCCGGGTCAATCAGGTGTCCTATCTTATAGGCCAGGCTTTGCATATCAAGCCTATTTTCACTTTCAAAGACGGTATTGGCGAACCGGGTGGCCGCGAATTGAGCCAGGAACGGGCTTTTCTACGGATTGCCAAAACCATGTCCGAGAAATTTGGTCAACGCCCCATCCTGGTAGCCGTCGTCCACAGCATGGCCCCGAAACAGGCTGAACTTCTCAAGAGCCGCATAACCAATAATACCAACGTCCAGGAATTGATTATGGCCGAAATGGGGCCAACCCTGGGCGCTCACGGTGGACCTGGAGTGGTTGGCGCGGCGGCTTTCCCGGTAGATTAGGATTCGATTAACTCCAAAGAGTGTTAAATCCCCTCCAAAAATGATACAATCAGACCAAATTTGGGCCGCCTCAGAACAACGAGCGGCCCGTTTATTACGGCAAAGCTAATAAAACAGTATAAAGATGGCCTTTTCTCAACCATTTAATTTATCGGCCCAATATAAGTCAGTATAGAATCGCTTAATATAGGAGGTTAAAGTGGCTCAGGAAACCCCCTCGACCGAGGTACAGCCCGGTTCCCAGCATCGCCCCCCGGTCAACCCAATTGTCAGCCTTATCAAGGATTCTAACGCCTTTGAAAAAGTAATCTATTGCATGCTGATATTTGTTCCGCTGGCATTTGTGGCGGAATTTGCCCATTTCCCATCGGTACTGGTCTTCTTTGCAGCCTGTTTAGGCATCGTACCTCTGGCAAAGATAATGGGTACAGCCACCGAAGAACTGGCCGTCAAAGCCGGACAAGGCATCGGTGGTCTGCTCAATGCCACCTTTGGTAACGCTGTCGAGCTGATTATCGCTATCCTGGCCCTGATTCGCGCCCAGGAAAACCCAAAGTTGCTCGAAGTGGTCAAGGCCAGTATCACCGGCTCAATTGTTGGGAACTTGCTTTTCGTGCTGGGACTTGCCCTCTTTTTTGGAGGTTGGAAACGCAACAAACAAATTTTCAATGCCACCGCTACCCGCGCTACCAACACTCTAATGTCGCTGACCGCTATTGCCCTGATTATTCCGGCAGGCTTCGCCTATACTCTGTCTACTCCGATTAATGATGCCCAACGGCTTGAACAGCGAAGTTTGCTGGAAAATCTAAGCCTGGCGGTAGCAGTGATTCTGGTATTGTCGTACATTGCCCAACTTATCTTCTCGCTACGCACTCACGCCCATCTTTACGCCGGAGACTCTGCCCAGCACGAAGACGAGAGTCACGGCTGGAGTGTCCGGTCCAGTTTAATGGTGCTTTTAGGTGCAACCGTCCTGGTCGGATTTATGGCCGAATTTCTGGTAGGCAGCGTCGAAAGCCTGACTGCCCAGTTCGGTTGGACCGAGCTTTTTATCGGTGTAATCTTGATTGCGATTATCGGCAACGCCGCCGAACACCTTACAGCGGTGCTAGTTGCCATGAAGGACAAAATGGACCTGGCGATTGGTATCGCGATTGGCAGCAGCACCCAGGTAGCCGCCTTTGTCGCGCCAGTACTGGTCTTTATAGGCTTCTTCCTGGGAGGAAACAGCCAGCTAAATCTGGTCTTCAGCCTTTTTGAATTACTTGCCATATTGGTGGCTATCTTTATGGTTAATTTGATCGTTAATGACGGAGAAAGCAACTGGGTGGAAGGACTTCAACTGCTGGCGGCTTATCTTATCATTGCCATTGCCTTTTACCTGC
>JAYSYV010000075.1:0-2498 GCA_043727245.1 Chloroflexota bacterium
CAGGATTAAAGCCACTGCCAGGTGATTTTCCGCCTTAGTATAGGCGACGTAATCGTTGGCCTGGGGAGGGATACATAAAGTTTGAAAACCAAATTGAGCGATTGGCTTTCTTCCAGTTTGGACGAATATTTTCCAGTTAAGAGCTTCAACCAGTCGTTGGTATTGGGCTGTTTGAATCACTTGCTCAGTTACCGTCTTCATATTTCGAGGTTTTTCTAATATCCAGGCTACAGCAGAACTACTATTGGCCTCTCGAATCTGGCTTTCAAGCTCCAGTTCTAATGTTCGGAACATTATTCTTTCAAGACTCGGCTTACGGTGGTAGTAACTTGTGTATTCCTTAAACTCAATGCTTTTAGCCCCTTTTAGTAACAGTAACCAGCACAATTCGCTATAAATTCCTCTTTGGGTTTCAAACTTTATGTATCCCTCCCCAGGCCAACGATTACGTCGCCTATACTGAGGCGGAAAATCACCTGGCAGTGGCTTTAATCCTGCCGCCACCAAAATCATCTGAAAAATTCTGGATGTCCCGCATTTCAAAATATCAGGACATGGCAAAAGAATTACTGGTCTTTGGAGTATTTGAAGACGAACAACATGCGACAACGTATAAGCCGCTGCTTAATCCGCATGGTCTAAGAGTAACAATTTTAAATCGGGTTGGCGTTCTTCTAGATTCTATTGGAAGGCAGGCAAATCAGTTATAACGAAGTTTGTTATAAAGGAATTATGGGGTGGCTAGGGTCTGGGAACAGTGCCCCACCCCTGTGTCCCGCTTCTGTGTCCCACCTTTTTTGAACTCGAAGTGTACACCTCATAGCGGACACCCTAGAATTCAAAGCGCTATATAGCCAGGAGTGTTTTTGAGATGGTGTTTAAGGAATTAAGAGGGACAGGAAAATAAATTTAGTTTACATAATAATTAAGGGTTAAGATTGGAAACCTTTGAAGAAAGTAAGGACTTTTGACAAAGTTAATTGAATAATTCAGAATCAAGAAAGATAAAGGCTTGCTATGGATGCTAATTTTCAATTGTCTGAAGCTGATAAAAATAGAAGCCAGTCTGAAAACCAGAAACTGGATCAAACTAAGCCACATCAAAATAAGATAGAGCTGAGCTACCAGGCCGTTAGTCGTTTAGCACGAATATTGGCTGAGATAGCTGAAAATTCTACTTCTTTAAAAGAACCAGTGAAATTAAAACAAAATGAGTAAACGCGCGGCAGGTTATTTCAGAGTAAGTTCCGAGGAACAGGTTGATGGCTACAGTATTGCAGCCCAGGAACGAGCCTACCGTTTATTTGTGGAAGCGCACGGCTATACTTCAATCGGCGAATACAGTGATGAAGGTAGGAGTGCCAGAACCGATAACATAAAGAAAAGGCCACATTTTGCTCGAATGCTCCAGGATGCCCAGGCCGGGATGTTTGATACTATTGTCGTTCACAAAATGGACCGGTTCAGCCGAAGCTTAAGGGTAGCCGTCCAGGTATTTGAGTTACTGGGTAAGTGTAATATCGGACTGGTTAGCGTTTCTGAGCCTAACCTTGATTACTCCACTCCTCAAGGTAAGCTTTTCATGCACATGCTCTGGGCCTTGGCTCAATTCTATTCTGATAACCTTTCCCAGGAAACCAAAAAAGGTAAGAATGAACGAAAGCTCCAGGGATTATATAATGGCACTCTTCCTTTTGGCGTCATAAAAGGTGAGAAGGGCATACCTGTACCTGACCGGCGCGATATTGGGCTTGGGCCAAATACAACTAATTATGATGGATTGGTCCTGATCTTTAAAATGTCGGCCGATGGTTCAACTGCCAGAGAAATAGCCGAAAAGTTAAATAGTTTGGGTTATCGAACGACGGGAAGCTGGGGTAGTAATCTTTTTACTAAAGACACTGTTACAGATATTCTCAGAAGCCGGTTTTACCTTGGTGAACTACCGGATGGAGAATATACGAAGGGCCATAGTAGCCGGGGAAGTTATACGAAAGGAATTGAAGGAAAGCATTCCCAATTTATTGACCCGGAATTATGGGAAGCTTCAAAAAGAACAAGAGATTCTAACAATCGTTATGGCGCTTTAAGAATTACAAAAAGAGCTTCAATATATTCACTTTCCGGCTTACTTGTATGTTCCTATTGTGGTGGTAAAATGCATATACAGGGTAACCGCAAAGGCTCCCCTTACCTGTACTGTTATAAGAGGCAGCAGGGTATTGCCAAAGACTGCCAACAACATGCTACGAAGCTGGAAGTTTACGAAAAACAACTTGAAGAGTATCTAAAGTGCATTAAACTGCCGGAGGATTATCAGCAGCAAATTATCGAAGCCTACAAAAAAGAGGACAATGAAGGACCAGGCTTCGAGAAAATGCGTCAGGGGCTTACAAACCGGCTAAATCGCTTGAAAGAAATTTATGAGTGGGGCGATATGACCGCCGAGGAATACAGGGTTAAAAAGGAACAATTGCGAAATGAGTTGGCAGCTCTGC
>JAYSYV010000076.1:0-2493 GCA_043727245.1 Chloroflexota bacterium
GGCTATTTCGCTTCTTCCAGCTTCATTAGTTCTTAAATTATCAATTTCATTATTATCATTGTTATTTGATTCATTTCTACATGAGTCGAAAGGGAAAGACCCGGTAAGTCTTTCCGGGTTGGTAGAAGTATCCAGTCCGAATTTTGAAGCCATTCCCGTAGAGGTAAGCGTTTCCCCGAACGGGTTAAAAGTTGGCAGGGTGGCGGATAGGGTTACGAGCAGGATGTAAAGAGTAGTGTGTTTTTGAAAGAAATGGGCGTTCCAGCAGTCGGCGGCCTCGCCGGTCAAACCAGACCGCCGGGTTTGCAATTCGGTCAGGTTGGACGCACTTAAAAATCCATCAGAAAGCCCGGCCAATCTAAGCAGACCGGCTTTTTCCAGTTCGTCCAGGCAGGCTTTGAATTTGCTGGCCCGCATTTTTAATTCACAGGCTCCCCGCGCAAAAGAAAGAGCCATCCAGCTCGCCCCGTTCACCGGGAGATTTTCAAAGAGCGGAAAGCGCGACCAGGCGATTATGAAAGATAGTACCAGGCGACAATCGGCTTCATTTTCCAACTTAACTGCTGGCTCAATAAGCCTGCCCGCTTCCTCGAAATAGCGTGAAGTCTGGTAATTAAAACCGGTCCGGGCAGCGGTATTTTTAGCCGAAGGGTTTTTAAGGGCTTTTTCGGTTAAACTTGCGCTTTGGGTTTGTTTGGAATAATTCTGGAAATCTTTAATGCTAAAGAGCGCAGCGGAGTTTGGCGCATTGGAAAGCGCTTTAGCCGTTGGGTTAGGGGATTTTGCAGGTGGTCGCCACCATTCGCCGGTAGTCTGGTAAATATAGGAAAGCCACTCCCATAAAAGGGCCGGAGGCGGGAGGGTTAACTCGGTCGGAATAACCCGGTGAGCTTGACCGGCTATGGTATCGGTATTTGAAGGCGCTGAACTGGCATGCTCGAACATAATATTCCTCTTTCACTTTACTGAGGATATTATAATTCACGGCTCTTTTCATACTTTGGAATAATGAGTGCTTTAACATGATTAATATTATTAGAGATGAATAATCGTCTTTTTAGGTTCAATTATGAAAGTTTTAGGGAGCGATAACCCTCCATTTTGGAAACGATAACCCCCCGTCTCGGTCAACATAACCCCCCATGTCATTCATAATAGCCTGGAACACCTTCAAAACCGGGCTTCAAAATATGCACTTTGGGTCTGGATAACCCTTTATTTCTGGCTTTCCAGGCTCAAAACAGCTAAATTCCGGTCAATCCCTTATGAGCTTTGGGTTTCGATTACCCCCCGATGTCGCTCGGTTATTCATAATAACAGGGGTTGTTAACCCGATTTCAGGTCGCGCATATGCTTTTAGGGCAACGATTACCCCCCAGGCGGTTACTCTTATTCATAATTTGGGCTAAAGGGAGCAATTCAGGGGGGTAATCATGTCCAAAAGCGGCGTTTATTCATAATTTAGAGGTGGCTCAGGCTACAATTATGAATCTTTGGAGATGATTACCCCCCGCAGTGATTCATAAAACTCTGCTATGAATATTTTTAGCAGCCAGAAGTTAAAGCGAGTGAATAAGAGTTTGAGGCTTTGCTATGGAGTTTTTGTTACCGCCGCCTGTTCCAGCCAATCCAGAATACGCTGGTGTAAGTCCAGGGCCGGACGCAAATGATTCTTTTCGATTTTACTCAGGTAACTCTGGACGATGCCTAACTGGTCCGCCGCGTCGGTTTGCGAGAGGTTTAACTTTTTACGGTGCTGTTTAATCCGCCGGGCCAGGCTTTCGTCGGGTTGGCCGCTAACAGCCCCGCCAGTCGAGCGGGCTTGAAGCTGGGGCGAGGCTTTGGTGGCTTTCAGCTCGATTATTTCGTCGGTTTCTTTGTCTTTATCCCGGTTCTTGTGACGTTCCAGGCTCTTATAAGTATCGCGGATAACCTGGGGCGGTTCGAGCAGTAAAGTGGCCTGGGTCCAGACCTGCCCCCACCCGCGCTGCTGGGCAATAGTTTCATCCCAGCGGTCGTATTGCCAGGAAGAAATGACTCCATCGTGTTGCAGCGTATCCAGGGCTTTTTCCAGGCGGTCGCGAGTAGCCGAAGGGCGGCGTTCGTTGAGTTGTTCACCGACCGCTTCCAGCAAGGTCGCGACCCTGTACGGTC
Source organism: Chloroflexota bacterium (assembly GCA_043727245.1). Classification (GTDB taxonomy): domain Bacteria; phylum Chloroflexota; class Chloroflexia; order Chloroheliales; family Chloroheliaceae; genus 54-19. The sequence goes on from JAYSYV010000076.1 coordinate 2,155, forward strand.
GGGAGTATTCGCCCTGCCGGGCCTGGATGCGCCACTGCCAGCTTAAATAGCGGGCCAGCCTTTTCTCCACGCGCTGCCGGTAGGGGTCGTACTGGACTGCTCTGGCCGATAGAAGGGCGGTCTGGCGGCCCGGCCCGAACAGGAATTGAGCAAAGAGATGCCCCGGCTGAAAAATAAAACGTTCCACGTCCAGGTAACCGTCCAGCCGCATCTGGCCCATCCGGTCGGTGATGATAAAAGCCCGGCTCTGGAAAGTTTGCCTGGTCGCTTTGCTGCGGCCCTTGCGCCGGGGGTCTTGCTCGTAGATTTCAATCTCGCCCAGGTTGAGCCAGACATTCT
>JAYSYV010000077.1:0-2490 GCA_043727245.1 Chloroflexota bacterium
GAAATGGGGTAGCCCAGGTTCGTTACCGAGCAGTGAGCTTGCCAGTAATTCAAAAACTCGCCGCCCAGGGTGTGCCGGGTAGACGGGAAATACCAGACAGTACCGGTACTGGCCTGAGCAGCCACCGGCGCAAATGCGCCGCTGTTTGGAACAGCCGCCGGGGTTGGTGACGGGACCGGGGCAGGTGTGGGATTAGCCGGAACCGGAACCGGCGGCGCTACCGAAAAGTCTACCGGGAGCGTAACATTTGTACCGGTCCGGCGGGCCGCATAGTCATCGTTCCAGTTCAAATAAAGGGTCTGACGGAAAATGGTCTTATCATAATTAGTGGCAAAAGTGGCTTTTATGGTAATATGGCCGGTATCATTAACTTTTACGTCACCCAGGTCAACAATCACCCCGGTATCATTGGTGGTCTTTAACTTCCAGCCAGGATTATCGGTGCTAAAACTGAAGAAAGTCTGGTTGCCATTCCAGGGAATTTCCAGGGTAGCATTCCGGGCCGTCATGTTGCCAGCCGTACCGACTTCATTTAGCAGGGTCATAGTATAAGTCATGGGTATGCCCGGACTTAAAGTACCAGGGCTGACAATCGCATCGGCTCCGGCAAAACGCAGTTGGGCGGTGGGAAAACGAGTGGGCCGGGGATTGCCTCCGCCTGGTGGGACGGCCAAAGCCTGAGCGCCACCGGTCCCCGGCGCAGCCGCTACGGCATCATAATTCAGGGAAGTAAAAGCAATAACTCCCAGTAAGCCGGTTATTATTATACAGGCTATCAGCAAAAGATAAGGCGATTGAGACTTTTTCATTAAAATTAACCGCTACAATTCGGGACACATTAAGTTTTGATGGACAATGTGGCCTAAAGCTTACTCCAATCAGGAGGCCGATTCAACTAAAACCTTTTAGAATCCTGTAAAGGTTTTGCAAAGAATTTAGGATGTTAGAAAGTAGTCAGTAGTCAGAATAAAATTCGACTCAGTACTCTGTTAAACAAATCTTGCCACTCACAAGGCCGGAAAGTGCGCCCAAAAGCGAAAACTTTGTTACGCCCTTCGGGTGCGAGCGAAATCGGGGATTCTCAGTGCCATTGTTGAAAGCACGCAACCTGATTTGAGGCTAAGACAAGGTAGAATTAGGCCGGGTTTTCGTTGCGGATATTGTCCAACGGACCGGGGATCCTTCACTTCGGTTCACACCCGAAGGGCGTGACAAAGTGTTCTTTTTGTAGCTTAATTTTAAGCTAAAGTTGGGGCAAGAATTACTTAACAGGGTACTGAGCCAGGCTTTGCCTGATACGTTCCTGGATTAAGTTTTCAAAGCCGCCCAGAATCACCAACTCCTGGGCCACCTGCCCCAGCGGTGAAAAACTATAGCGCTGCCCTTCCCAGTAAATCTCTGATTTCTCAAAATCTACCGTCGCTTGAATCCCGGTCTGAATAGTTGGAGCGGTCTGTCCGGCGTAGGTTTGCTTGAATGCCTGGACCAGTCCGGGACATTCCAGGGCGATATAACCGTTATTGAAAGCGTTGCGCTTGAAAATCTGGGAATAAGACCCGGCGATAACCAGTTGAATGCCCCGGTATTTCAGGGCCGTGGCAGCCTGTTCGCGAGATGAACCGGTCCCAAAGTTCCACCCGCCCACCAGGATGTCGCCTTCCTGGGCAATATTTTGAAACTCGGGGTCATAGTTGAGCATGGCGACTTTAGCCATAACGTCCGGCGGCACATTATCCCGGTAAGTGTACTCTTTGCCGTAAATGGCATCGGTATTCATGTTGTCTTTAGGGGCGAACAGCAAGCCGCCCTTTAACTGGCGCGGAAAACCAGGCAAAATCTCGACCACTGCCACGGTATCAGACTGGACCGGGTTTTCGACAAGGTTGTAAATAGATTCAAGTGACTCCACGTCAGTCAGGTTACGCGGCCCGGTGATTTTCCCGGCAATCGCCGATGCCGCCACCACCGCCGGACTGGAAAGATAGACGCTGGCCTGGGGCGAACCCATGCGGCCCTTGAAATTGCGGTTAGTGGCCGAAATACCAACCTCGCCCGCTTCCAGCAACCCTTCTCCAAGCCCTATACAAGGCCCACAGCCGGGCGGTAGGGTCACGGCCCCGGCATTGACCAGGGTATCCCAGTAACCAAGCTCACGGGCCTTGGCTTCGATCTCGGAAGAAGCCGCTGCCAGGTAAAAATCTACCTCCGGCGCAACCTTCTGGCCCTGCATCACTTCGGCGGCCTCTCGGATGTCGTCCAGGCGACCGTTGACGCAGCTTAACAGGTAAGCCTTATCAATTTTTACTTCTTTTGACTGAATCTGTAGCAGTGAAACCATCGTTTTAACTTCGTTTGGCCCGGCTACCGAAGCCGTCACATGGCCCAGGTCCAGCCTGATTTCTTTGGCATAATAAGCGTCCAGGTCGGCGGTGGGGACGGTCCGGTCGAACTCGGCCACCATTTCCGGCGTAATCCGAGGCTGGGCATCGC
>JAYSYV010000078.1:0-2490 GCA_043727245.1 Chloroflexota bacterium
TGAGTGCGTGAGTTCCATTGGTTTTGGTTTACCTCCAGGCTTAGCTAGATTTTTATTCTAACACATCCTGGAATAGTTTATTGTTTTTAGTTCCCTTAATAACTTGAAGCCTGGATCTCTCAGGCAATTTTAAGAGTGGAATTGGAAATTTGAGTTCAGATGAAGGAAGTATCCAGGACAGGCGAAAGTTCAGTCTGATGGGACAGGAAATGTTGGTACTACTGGCCCAGTTAGCCCATAATCTGGTAATGTGGGCTAAAGGGTGGCTGGCCGAATTAGAACCGGAGCTGGAGAGCTTTGGGGTCCAGTGGTGGGTGCGGGACCTGTTTGGGATAGCCGGGCAAGCCGTATTTAAAGCTGGTCGGATTGTTAAGGTACAGTTGAACCAGCGTAATCTGCTGGCCCGGCGGTTTCATAAACCGGTAGCCCAATATTTTGCCAAATCAAACATAGAAGTAGCTTTAGGTTGTCAATGACGCCCTGTCGGCTAACGACCTGAAAGTGGTCCTGGGCTAATTTGGCGTGAAAATTAAGTAATTACAAAGCTGGAAACGCTGGTTCTAAGCTGGTAAAAGTTGACCCATGCTACACGTCACAAGAATGCCCCGATTGCGGTACTATTCGCAAGAAAGACCTGTCACAGCGTTGGCACTCTTGCGATTGCGGTAGCTCCATGCACCGTGACGTTGCGGCAGCACTTGTAATAAATAGTCAGTCGAGGTCTAGCGACTGTCCGTTACCAATCGGTAGATGCCCCGCCTTCAGGCGTGGGGTTTAGTCACCTAAAGCCTGCTTCTTTGGGAGTATAAATTCCCTTTAACGCTTGTGGGAACCGGCTTGTTACAGAGTAATCAAGTCTATCCCGGCTCAGATTAGGATTATAGTAAGGGTCATTGGCAATTGGATTCGGCCAGCGTCCAAACATATAACTGATTTCCTGGTGGAGCCGGTTTTCTTTTTCTATAGAAACATCCAGGCCCCGGCTGACAGACTCATAGTGATAAAGTTCAGCATAGGGTGTCCAGACCAGCCGCTTGCCCAGTTCACCCACCTTTAAACAAAAATCTACGTCATTAAAAGCAACCGGCAAATTTTTCTCATCAAACCCGCCTACCTGCTCGAACAACTCGCGCCGAGTCATCAGACAGGCGGCTGTAAGGGCCGACACATTTTTAACTGTTTTAGCCAGCCCCAGGTAGCCCGGTGACGTTCCCGGCAACTCCTTTAACACATGATCGCCTACTCCTAGCAAACCTACTACTACCCCAGCGTGCTGGACGGTGCCGTCTGGATAGAGTAGTCGCGCCCCGACTGCCCCGATTACCGGCTGGACGGCATAAGAAGCTAATTCTTCCAACCAGCCCGGCGTGATAACTTCCGTGTCATTATTAAGAAAGACCAGCAGCTCGCTTTTAACCTGGGTAGCGGCAAAATTATTTATGGCTGCATAGTTGAATGGACCTTCAAAAGAGAGCAGGCGCACGTGAGAATTAGCGGAGAGTTCGGCAAAATAGCGGTGTGTTTCGCTCTGGTGGCTGGCATTATCCACTACGACTATTTCATAATTAGAATAGCGGGTCCGCTCTAATATACTATCCAGACAGCGTCGCAGCACCTCGCTCTGGTCCCGCGTGGGTATAATCAGGCTGATAGAAGGCGTTTGAGCCAGTGAAAAGCGACAATGCAGAGTACCGGCTAAAAGGCCCGGTTCAACTGTTGCAGGCCGTTTGATGCGCTCAAAATGCTCCTCCAGTACCCGAGTAAATGCAGGACTGAGAGGCTGGTCCAGCTTAAGGGGTCGGCGGGAGTGGTAAATTACTTCCGGTAAATGGTGCGGTTGGGTATTTTGCTCGACCAGACGCAACGTCAGGTCGTAGCCCTGGGCCTCTGCTAAACCCGGTCGGAAGCCGCCGGCTTCCCTGACTGCCGCTACCCGGTAGAAAGTGAGTTGGCCGGTATAGGGCCGGCTATAAAACAGTTCGGGCGACCAGTCTGGCTTGAACTGGGGTTGCGAACGCTGCCCTACCTGGTTAAGAAAATCTTCATCACTATACAGTAGAGTTACGGCCGAATGGCTATTCAGAAACCGGGCAACCTGGAAAAAAGCATCCTGACTGAGCAAAGCGTCCGGTTCGGGTAAAGCCAGGAACTCGCCCTGGCATAATTCAAGCAAGTTATTAAGCCCTGCGGTAAGAGAGGTTGCTGCAATCTGTATCCGGTTGTCCTGCTTAATATAAGCTTCTATGTTCTGTCGTAATTCCGAGGAGATATTTGAAGGGATATGTAGCCGAAACTCCCAGTAAGGATATGTTTGAGCCAAAACCGACTCCAGGAGGGCTGCAAGCGAAGCAGGCGAGGTAACAATAGCCAGGTCCAGGAGTAAGCTAAGTCTGGGTTGATAATCCCAATGCTGACTGGCCGCTCGCTGGGCCAGAAAATCCCAGCCAAACATGGCAGTGCGTTCTAGCCAGTCCTGGTAAAGTCTTTCGT
>JAYSYV010000079.1:0-2489 GCA_043727245.1 Chloroflexota bacterium
CCAGGCTGTTTTTACCATTAGGCATCAGGTAGCGTAGTGAACAACTTGCTCCTGAGGTAGATTGAACAGTTGCCGAAGCATAACTACCTGGGGCCGCTCCGTTAATTTCGGTAAAACGTAAATTTGGCGAAGATTGAGCGGTAATGGTAGGAACCGGATTCGGACCGTATTTAGCTATAAATTGTTCCGAGCCTAGAAGACCGAGCAGTACATCAAAAGGAGGACTATTTTCCTCGTGCAACTCAAAGCGAGCTCTTTGGAAATATTGAACCGAATGGACTTTGCCATCCCCGGCGGGTGGGGCAGGATTGAGTTCATCGAACACCTGGCTAATTGGAAAACCCTGTTGAGCCAGCCCTCCGTGATTTAGCCAATAATCCAGGAAGCGCCCGCAAGCCTGATAACCGGTTTCGGGAAAGTAACGGCAGGTATCAGCCGGGGTAGGACCGGCACTTAGATTATTCGGCGCAGCATTGCCCAATGTAAACAGGCCAATAGCTTCTATCACAAGCAATAATTTAACCGGCCAGAAACCTATTTTTAATTTTCTTGCTACCATACCTGGCCTCTTCCTGACAGCGTGTATTTTTACCCTTGTTTTAAATAATTGTCTTTATAGTGACCTTTAACTTACCTAGAATTAAATTTGCACTAATTTTCGAGCCGAAATTGTCCGTGACTGAACCGCCGTTGCCGGGGTAAAACTCCAAATCAAAGATGACTTGGAGTTTTACCCCGGCAGGTCATTCAAAAGATATAACTTAACTCTACACTCACCCTTCTTGTATTTCCTGTAAAGAAATTACTTAATGATGATTGAGCGGAGCGCGGGATGCCGCGTGGTCAGAAGCGGCGTCCGGTATCGGATGGTCACCACTTGATGTTACCACAAAGTTACCAGCCAAAATTGCCAAGCCGCTGGCAGGTGAGTACATTACCTGGTCAAAAGTAGTGCCGCTGGGTGTCTTAGCTACTGCGAAGACCGGATGGGCCGTTCCCCCGGCAAAAGATGTTGAAATATAATCGGCTACCATTCGTCCCTGGCTGGTGTTAGGAACCCAGCTTAGAGACATCGGGCCGGCTAATTGAGTATTCGAATTCCAGCTTGCTCCTCCATCTACTGACGAAACGAAGCCGACATCCAGTAACCAACCAAATGTAAATTCTGGCTTTAAGTTAGATTTTCGATGGCAATACACTGCATTAAGTAGATAAAATGTATTATACTCATATAATCTTTAAAGTCCAGTATATAACCAGAAACCGCTCTTACTAACTCTAACGGTACTGTCAGGTTGCTGAAGCAGAGAAAGGCCAAACATGAGATACTACCTGGTAATCCCTTCTATTAAATTTCTGAGCAATGAAAGAGCCTTTCCACTGAAAAACAAACCAGCAATATTTAGTCTTTTAGCATACTGACTTCCTCGTCTGCCTACACACTTTATTATACACTCTCCTAAAAAGGAGCCTTTGCAGGAACTAAATTAAGGGTGACGGTGAAGATTGTACCATTATCTTTACTGCTCACAAAGTTTATTTTGCCGTTATGCAACTCTACTGCTTTGCGGGCAATTGTCAGTCCTAAACCGGTTCCATGGATATTTCCATCTTCTACGTTACTGCCCCGGTGATAAGGTTCGTATATATAGGGCCAATCTTCAACCGGGATACCTATGCCTTGATCAATAATCTTGAAAATAACTTCTTGTCTTGACATATTAACCTCTAGTTCCAGAACAATTTGAGGCTCTTCCCCTGAAAACTTGATAGCGTTAGAAAGTAAATTATCCAGAACTAATCGCAAAAGGTTTTCATCAATCTCATCCCACACCGGTTTGTTGGGTCCCAAAAATCTTAACCTCTCTGCATTAAAAGTCAGGGTTGATTGCTTTTCAAGGCATAGGTTCTGGCAAAACTGACTGATATTGCCGTAGGACGGTTTAAAAACAAGCTGACCTTCCAATACTTGATCCAGTCTAAGTGTATCATCCAGCATCCGGGTAATTTGGTCTACTTGATCTTTAAGCCGTCCAAAAATCTCTTTTCTCTTCTTTTCAGACAGTTTGGAGTAATAGTTTTCAATCAACTCACTTGAATTCAAAATGATGGTCAACGGGGTGCGAAATTCATGAGAAGTCATGGTTACTAACCTCTGGCGGAGTTTACTCAGCTCTTTTTCCTTAAATAGGGCTGATTGTAATTGAGTATTGAGCCGGGCCACTTCTTCGACTTGATTCACAACCACTTCCAACATCAGGCGGCGCAATTGTGAAACAGCTTCAACCTCATACTCCTCCCAGGGAAGTGATTTTAGGTGAACCGTCTCCTTCCACGATTTAAAAGATTTACGAGGGTGTAGGCGGTTATCCTCTGGCCCAATTTCTTTTGCCAGGGCTGGGTCACCGCTCCACTGAACCGTTTGTTCAACTTCGGGGCGGAAAAGCAGCACATAATCCGACCGGTCCCTGGTAATTGAGAAAGAGAGC
>JAYSYV010000080.1:0-2487 GCA_043727245.1 Chloroflexota bacterium
ACTCACCGCTGGGCCGCCCGCTGCTACCAGGCTCACCGCGAAAGCGATTTTTGGGATAAACAGGCTCTTTTCGGGATTATTCAGGGTGGCTTCCATAAGGAATTGCGCGAAGAAAGTTTGCGATTTTTGACCCAGGGCGAGTTAGATTTTCCCGGCTATTCGTTGGGCGGTCTGAGCGTGGGCGAACCCAAAGATATTTTCTACGAAGTGCTGAGTTATCTTGCTCCGCAACTTCCAGTGGCGAAACCGCGCTACCTGATGGGGGTCGGTTCGCCGGAAGATTTGCTGGAAGGGGTTCAGCAGGGCATAGACATGTTTGACTGTGTGTTGCCAACCCGGATTGCCCGCAACGGAGCCTGTATGGTCCCCAGTGGCCGCCTGAACTTGCGTAATGCGTCCCTGGCCCGTGACGACCGGCCCATCCTGACCGGCTGCCAGTGTTATACCTGCCGGACCTACAGCCGGGCTTACCTGCGGCATCTCATTCGGACCGAAGAACTCCTGGGCCTCAGATTAGCCAGTATTCACAACGTTCATTTCTTGCTGGACCTGATGCGGCAGGCTCGCAAGGCCATCCTGGAAGAACGCTTCGAGGATTTCCGGCGGGCTTTCCTGGAAAATTTCCGCATTATTCCGCACGAAATAAGACAGCACAATCGCGAGAAACGTGAAGCCAGCCTACGCAGTAAGAAATAGGCGCTGGAAATTTTCTAAATTCAACAAAAATGGTACAATTGGTAGACTTCCCTCAAAGCCGGGGTGGAGAACGATATTAAAGAACTGGCGCAAAAAAAAACCGCCGGAGAGAAAAGCATTTAGAAAAGGTATAAGGTAAGAAATTTATGAGTCTAACTGAACAGCAAGCAGGCGCTACCTCTTCCGGTGTTCCTGGAACTCAATCTCAGTTAAATACGATGGGTAGCGTAGTTTCCCGGCCTCACTTTGAGCCGGGAGAAGTCCAGGCTTATGATAATATTCTGCAATTAATCGGCAATACGCCCCTGGTAAAAATGCCCCGCCTGACACGCGGCCTGAAACCAACCGTCCTGGCAAAACTGGAAATGCTCAATCCGGGCGGCAGCGTCAAGGACCGCATCGGCATTAAGATGGTCGAAGAAGCCGAACGGCGCGGTTTATTACGTAAAGGCGGCACGATTGTCGAGCCAACCAGCGGCAACACCGGCGTGGGTCTGGCGATTGCGGCAGCCATTAAAGGCTATAAAGCCATCTTTGTAATGCCCGACAAGATGAGCCAGGAAAAAATCGCCCTGCTTAAAGCCTACGGCGCGGAAGTGGTTATTACCCCGACCGCCGTACCTCGCGAGTCGCCCGAAAGTTATTACAGTGTGGCCGACCGGTTATCCAAAGAAATCCCCGGCGGCTTCCAACCAAACCAGTATTTTAACCCGGCCAACCCTCGCACCCATTATGAAACAACCGGCCCCGAAATCTGGGAGCAGACCGCCGGAAAAATTGACTACTTTGTAGCCGGGGTCGGCACAGGTGGCACTATCAGCGGAGTTGCCAAATATCTCAAAGAAATGAATCCTAAAATTCGGATTGTCGGGGTTGACCCGGAAGGTTCGCTCTACACCGGCGATAAAGTCCGGCCCTACAAAATTGAAGGCATTGGCGAGGATTTTATTCCGGGTACGGTTGACCTGAGCCTGATTGACGAGTGGGTCACGGTCGGCGACCGCGATTCTTTCCTGATGGCCCGGCGGGCTGTGCGCGAAGAAGGTCTGTTAATCGGTGGCTCCTGCGGTACAGCCCTGTATGGGGCATTGGAAGTCGCCAAGAACCTGGACGAAAATAAACTGGTGGTGGTATTGCTGCCCGATAGTGGCCGCAGTTATTTGAGCAAAATTTATAACGATGCCTGGATGCGCGACCAGGGCTTTACCGAGCGTTTCCCCAGCCATCCCCGTGTCCACGACCTGATTCATACTCACCCGGTCGAAGCCAACCACGACCACCCGACCTTTATTACGGTGCGGTCGGACCAACCGGTCAGCGAGGCCATTGCCGAACTGCACGCCCACAGCATTTCCCAGATGCCCGTAATGGGCGAAAACGGCCTGGGCAACGACAAGTTTGTTATAGTGGGTAGTATCCAGGAGCGGACGCTTTTGGACAAGATTTTTAGAAACCCTGAAATCGTCAACGCTACAGTCGAGCAGGTCATGGACGCGCCACTACCCAGTGTGGAAATTGACGAAGAAGTGGAAAACATTTTTCCTTTATTCAACACTAATGCGCCGGCCCTGGTGGTCGAAGAAAACGGCGAACCGGTCGGCATTATCAGCCGGGCCGACTTGCTGGAATTCGTCGCTCAACAGCGTAGTCGCCGGTAGGGAGAGAAAATAATGAAAGGTGATGTCAACCGGACCGGCTTTGCCACACGCGCCATTCACGCCGGGCAGGCTCCCGACCCCACTACCGGGTCGGTCACGGTCCCAATCTACCAGACTTCGACTTACGCCCAGG
>JAYSYV010000081.1:0-2483 GCA_043727245.1 Chloroflexota bacterium
TCGAAATCTACCGGAACATCCTGGTCGGGATTACAGTAGCGACCGGCTCCTTCTACCCAGATTTCTTTACAGCGTAATTGTTCACGCAGGGTTTGTAAAACGCACATTTCATAAAAAATACGGTTGACCCGTTTTTTCTTTTGCTGCTTACTTTTCTCAACTACCAGATCCAACCAGTTACCCTTGACCACCCCTTCCAGTGGCACCTTTTCGTTGGCCGGATAAAATAGCTGATCATTTTCGGCATCGGCATAATTTTTAAGCAGTTCCAGCGCCTGGATCAGGGGACGATGGACCATATTGTTGGAATGAAAGGTCAGCACTTCCAAAAGCTTGGGGACCATCCGGCGGTAGTGATGACCATAAGAGCCGCGCATTACCGTGTAAACTTTCTGACGATAGTTAGGGCCGGTGGCCTCGTGTTCTTTAACAATATCTGCAAGAGTTTGTTCACTGACAACTGGATAAACCACTTCCTCAATTAGACCTTTGGGATTTGCCAGGCTTGCCTGGGCCACCTGGTAGAATAAATTGGGTTTGCCTTCTACCCGCTTGGCTTGGGCGACCAACTCCCGGTCCACCTTACGCTCGGCTTTAGCCCCAATCCGGTGGATCAAATCTATTAGTAGTTCTAAAAGATTATCTGTAACTTCCTGGCTGCGCCGTAAACAGTAGGCCGCGAGCAAAGTGTAACGCACCGGCGGGTGATGTATTTTTAACTGCCTGATACTTTCGGTAGCAGCACGAGCCGCATACCGAGCCACCTGTTTTGGAGTAGTATCGCCGAATAAGTCGGTAGACAGGGCTAATTCTCGTAGTTTTTGGAGTTTGGTAATTTCGGTAAGCACGGTCTCCAGGCCCGGTTTACCGGGGTCAGAACGAAGTTGTTGCCAGAAAGGAAGAGCCTCTTTAGTCGGCTTATTAACATTAACCGGTTCTACTTCAGAAGTAGGTTCGGTTGGACTGGCGAGAAGAGTATCTAATTTGGCTTTGGTAGCCAGCGGTAATTTGTCCGCCAAAGCTTGAAAGAAGCGTTCCTCATAAGTATGCAGGGCGGAGCGGATTAAACGCTCAATCCGGGCCGGAGTGGTAGGCTCAATTTTTAAGGCGCGGAACCGGGCATAAATTTGAACTTTGAGATGCTCCGACTCCTGGTCATGCCTGAGTACCTGGGAGTTAATCCACTGCCGTAACTCTTCAACGTCCTGGTCGGTGGCTTCGCGGAACTGGCAAAACTCCCGGATTTGAGCACGATGCGAAACAATTGAACGACCCTGCCAGTCATATTGCAAGAAAAGGTCAGGATCAAGCCTGAGCTGGCGAGCCAAATAGATCAGAACCTCACGAGTCACCTCACTCTTGTGGAAAGGGAAACGACCCTCATATTGAAAGCATTTAAGCAAAGCGGCCTGACCGAGACGGTGAAAATCCAGCTTGCCGGTAAGGAGGGCCAGTTCAGGTGGTGTAAGGGTAAAATGCTCGTCGATTTCAGCCGGTAGCCAGTGACGTTTCATCTTCATTACCTCTTTTCAATGTAGTTATTTGGTTTTAAGAGAATTGGCAATAAGCGCGGGGATAGTTGGGAACTAAAAGTTCCTAGAATTGGTAGTGTAGGAACTTTTCCCGAAGGAGAAGTATAGCCGAGGTAATTGGTGAGTTCAATTTAAGTCACAGGAGACCGTGAAAACAAGCAAAAAAGGGCGAAGTACCATTGCTAAAAAGCAAAGCGGAACTTTATTTTCACTTCAGGATAAACAAATATTCTAAAAAGCTATGTTCGGGGAAAACCAGTCGTACTTTATTCATAAAGTGTAAATTAGACATTGCTAGATTGCTTGTGGCTACAGCTATATTCTACCGGGGCCAACTTCTTGCGAAGGTAGGTCTTGTCGTTTTTACAAAAGGGGCAGTTCATTTTAAGTTCCGTTCTTTGACTTTTGATTATGGGAGGTTGAGAAGTCATTTTAGCAAAAGTACCTAACTTTGGCTACCAGGGTTTCCATTAAACTACCTGGCTCATTTTTGTTCAGTATTATTGTTACTGGTCTAGAATCTGCCAGAACCTCCAGGCACACCTTGAGCTCACGTTGACCATTACTGCTCAGGGCTTGCAGTAGCGGTTGAGCAAAAGGTAACCAAAAGGTTTGTTGAGTGACTTTCTCGTTGTCAAGGAAGCGTTGGAACTGCTTGTTGCGACTTTCCACTTTAGCCTTTTTAGGGGCAAAAGCTTCTAGTTTTGGCAATTGACAGTGGGCACTAGCAATCAGACCGTGAAGGAGCAAAGCCAGCGTATGTAAATGGCGCAGTTGGCTGGCGCTAAGTCGGGTAGGGAAAAGTTGCTCTAGTCCCTGACGTATGAGATGATAGCGAGTGTGGTTGTCGCTCATAAATGTCTCCTATTGTATGCTTGGTCAAGCAATAAAATTGCGAGTTTAACACATTTGTCAGCGACAACCTACTTCTTTTTATTCTTTTCTTAAAAA
>JAYSYV010000082.1:0-7652 GCA_043727245.1 Chloroflexota bacterium
GACGTTATTTCTTTTGGTTCGACAAAGGGTAGCTATATCTTCAATCCGCCGGTCATCCAGTGGCCGCCCAATAACTATGGCAGCTTCGGCACGACCTTCTGGGGAGAAAGCCCCAATATCTTTAGCGGTGTATCGTTTCCCATCGGCAACCCGGTGACGCTAACCTACCGGGGAACCGGCAAAATGGAACTTGTGCCGGAAGAAAGCCAGTTAGTTGGGCCGGACGGCAGCAAGGTAGATTCGATTACGGCAGTCGGTAGCACCTACACCACTCGCGCTACCTACATCATAGCTGCCCGCAAACCGCTGGTTAAAAACCAGGCTTATACTGTTACCATGACCTACAAGATAGATGGGCAAAAACAGACCCGTACCTGGTCCTTTACGACCGGGCCGCTGCCAACGGCTGGCACACCGGCTCCCTCGCCAGTACCCGGAACCACGCCATCGCCCAGCCCTTCACCAGCACCTACGCCGACTCCAACCGCTTCGCCGACTCCGCCGGTAGGCAGCATAACTTTACCAGCCGGGTTAGCCAAAGCCCAGGCGGCGATAGGCGATCTCTGGTGGAAAGTGGATGGCAAAGTCGGCCAAAGCCGGACCACGCAGACATGGCTCTATGGGCCGGATGTCAACCAGGCCACTATCGAAAATTATTCCGAAAGCCTCAAAGGGCAGCGCAGCGTCTGGTACTTTGATAAAGCCCGGTTGGAGATTAACCAGCCCGCCGCCAACGCTAAAAGCGACTGGTATGTCACCAGTGGATTGTTGCCTAAAGAGCTAATGAGCAACAAAATCCAGGTGGGCGATAATAACTTTTTACCCGGACCGGGCGCGGCCCAGGTGGTAATTGCCGGGGATTTGACCAATAACCCGAACGCGCCAACTTACCAGACCTTTAGCAAAATTTCCTCGCTCAACAACGACCGGCGGACCGTCAACCGGGTCGGGCAGGTAGACCAGGAAAATTTGAATGTAAGCGGCCAGGTCAGTCAGCAACCACCGCCGGTAGCCGTGAAATACACTTACTACGAGCCAACTTTGGGCCATAATATTCCTGAAGTGTTTATGGATTCGTTCAAAACACTGCCCCGCGAGTGGCTCTTTATCGTCGGGCTGCCCCTTTCCGAGGCGTACTGGACCAAAGTCAAGGTCAATGGGCTTGAGCGAGATGTGCTGGTCCAGGCTTTCGAGCGGCGCGTCCTGACCTACACTCCGACCAACGCCACTCAATGGCAGGTCGAGATGGGTAACGTGGGTTTGCATTATTGGCTCTGGCGTTATGGCACTAACACTGTAACCAGTAAATAGTCTTGAAGCCTAAAAAAAGCCTCTGCCCAAAAGCAAAGGCTTTTTTATTTTAAAGTTACTGAGTAATCCTGACCGCTAAAGGCTTGATTACCGGGACAACACCGGACTGGCTGGCCGGGACTTCTCCGCCCTTAAATTCCATAATATTGCCCGGCTTCAGGCTCTCAAAAGTGCCAGTTGAACCATCTTCTAAAGTTAGTCCGGGCTTTTGGGTAAAGTCAATCAGGTAAATCTTGCCATTACCTGAAACATCTTGAACACTAACCATCTTAAGGGCTGGTCCCTGGTTTTCCAGGACGCGCAGTACCAGATAGAGATTGTTCTCGCTGCCATCCGTCACCGTTACCGAAGTGTAACCGGCAAACTGGTCCTTGCCAAGTACTGCTATAAAGTGATAGGGTTCGGGGTAATTGGCCCCGGCAACCTTCGCAATTTTAGCCTTGATCGAGAATTTACCCTGGGCATCGGTAGTAGCCGTGCCGTAATCTTCCGCCGGGTTTTGCACGCCGCCCATGAGTCTAACCCGGGTATTGGCCGGGAAATATAAGCCGGTAACTTCCAAATCTTCGCCAAATTTGACCGAGGGCCGAGATACGGTCAGGCTGGCTTTGTCGCGTTCCTGGATGGTAAGTGAAATTTTCCGGGCCGTACCGGTAGCCGAAGAAGTAACTACAAAAGTAAATTGGCCGGCCCGGTAGTCTTTGCCATCGGGCATTTTATCTAATTTGATATATTTAGAAAACTGGCCCTTCTCATCCGTAATTAGATTACCAAGAATAATCGCCGAACCCTGGTAGCCGCCTTCAATGTTCAAGCGAGTGTTGGCCGAAAACCCACTCCCATTAAGAGTTACTTGCCCGCCAACCTCAGCGGTGTTATCCGACAATTTAAGAGTCGGGGTTATAGGTGGGGAAACAGCCGTAGTAACCGGAGCAGTAGTGGCAATCGCCGTTGTTACCGGAGCAGTAGTGGCAACCGCCGTTGTTACCGGAACAACTACAGCCGCTGAGGCGGGAGTGGTTGGTGAAGCCGTGACCGTAGGCAGGGTCAGGCTAACTTCTACGGTAGCAGTCAGAGCCAATTTTTCGGGGCGAGGTGTTAGCGTGGCAATGGGGACGACTCCCGGCCCGGTCGAAGTAACGGTAGCCGTAGAATCGCCACAGGCTACCAAAGCTAAGACCGATAGTATACTCAAAATTATAATTAACCAATTTTTTATTGAAAAAACCTGGGACATTATTATACGGACTCCTTTTGGGAAGATTTTAGTTTAGACCTTGAAAAAAGTGAGGGCAGGCGGTTATCAACTTTACACTTAGTAAATAAGGTTGATTGATAAATTAGTTATGACCTTGCTATTCTTTAAAGTAAGGCCTTATGATTAAGACCTCGAACCCTAAATATAAAGCTAAACAAGTGAAAAGTCTGTGAACTGGCACACTTATCTAAAGTCGCTCTGCTTCTTTCTGGAATGTGCTTCTTGCTAGAAAGTTAGGCTTTTAATCAGGTTACAGGTTGACAAACTATGCCTTTTGACATATCTTTTCATTATACAAAAGTAAGTTTCATGATGTGATAATCGCAATGAAATACTTACCCTGAAAAAACTAAGAAGCAACCGGTTTGACAGAGTAAAACAAGCCCGACTAAACTGGCCTGAGTAATAAAGAAAATAGCTTAAAGAAATATTTTGAAGTGTAAAGAGGGAAACAAGTGACGCAACAAAGTGAGAATTTGCTGGACTTACTGGCGGCAGGTGAGGAAAACCGGGTGGCCCTGGTAGCGCCGGGACGACCCGATTTGAACTATGGGCGTTTGCGCGAAAATATCGTAGCCCTGGCGGCACAGCTAAACAGTTTCGGCCTGGGCCGGGGCGACCGGGTAGCGATTGCCATGCCAAATGGCCCGGAAATGATTCTGACCTTTTTCGGGGTAGCCCTGGCTGCTACCGCCGCTCCGCTCAATCCCAAGTACAAACAGGAAGAATTTGCCTTTTATTACGAAGATACTCAGGCCAAAGCCCTGATTACGCTACCGGGAACGCTGGAACTGGCCCACGCCGCCGTAAACCCCGGAATGGCGATTATAGAGGCGCTCTCCAACGAGGACGGCACGATTTATTTTGAACTGAAAAGGGACCACGGCCAGCGTCCGCCCCGGCCCACCGAACTGGCTCAGAGCGAAGATGTAGCCATGATTTTGCATACCAGCGGCACGACCAGCCGCCCTAAACGCGTACCCATCAAGCACCGCAACATGGTCGCCTCAGCCGAGAATATCGGCGGAACTTACCAGCTTGGCCCGGAAGACCGTTCGTTGTGCGTGATGCCACTTTTCCACATTCACGGCATTGTCGCCTCGATGCTCTCGACCCTGGCTTCGGGCGGCACGCTGATTGCACCCCAGAACGGCTTCAACGCCCTGGAATTCTGGAGCATAGTTGAAACATACAAGCCAACCTGGTACTCGGCGGTCCCGACCATGCACCAGATGTTGCTGGCCCGCTTCGACCGCAACCTGGAAGTCATCCGGGCCAACCCTTTCCGGTTCATTCGGTCCAGCAGCGCTTCCCTACCTCCGGTCATCATGGAGCGTATGGAAGAAGTCTTTGGCGCACCGGTCCTGGAGTCTTACGGCATGACCGAAGCGACCCACCAGATGACCTCCAACCCGCTACCGCCCAAACCGCACAAGGCCGGGACAGTCGGCTTCGGTCACGGGGTCGAGGTGGCGATTATGGACGAAGAAGGCAATCTGCTGCCGGAGGGCGACATCGGGGAAGTGGTTATCAAGGGCCGCAACGTGGTAGACGGTTACGAAAATAACCCCGAAGCCAACGCTAAAGCTTATACTAATGGCTGGTTCCGCACCGGCGACCAGGGCCGGATTGACCAGGACGGCTTCCTGGCCTTAACCGGGCGGCTCAAAGAGTTGATTAACCGGGGCGGCGAGAAAATTTCACCTTTGGAAATTGACGATGTACTGTTGCGCCACCCGGCCATAGCCGAGGCGATAGCCTTTGCCGTACCGCACAAGTCGCTGGGCGAAGATATTCACGCGGCGGTCGTCTTGAAGGAAGCGGCCAGCGAAAGTGAATTGCGGAGTTACTGCGCCGGGCTGCTGGCCGAGTTCAAAGTGCCGCGCAAATTTCACATTTTGCAGGAGATTCCCAGGGGCGCGACCGGCAAGCTTCAGCGCATTAATATGGCTCAACTGCTCAATCTCAAAGACAGTTAAGAAGGCAGACATGAAGTTTTGCATTGTCGGGGCTGGAGCGATTGGCGGTTATATGGGAGCGAAACTGGCCCTGGCCGGGGAAGAAGTCACTTTGATTGCCCGTGGCGCTCACCTGGCAGCTATCCAGCAGAACGGCCTAAAGTTGGTGATGAAGGACGGCTCCGAACAGCTTATCACGAATGCCCGCGCCACCGCCGACATGGCCGAGGCCGGACCGCAGGACGTGGTGATTGTCGCCCTCAAAGCCCACAGCCTACCGGCCCTGGCCCCGGCCATGCGCCAGCTTTACGGGCCTGAGACAATGGTCGTGGCCGCCCAGAACGGTATCCCCTGGTGGTATTTCCGGGGGCTGGATAGCCCTTTCAAAGAATACCGATTAAAGTCGGTGGACCCGGACGGTGTTATTGAAGAAAACATGGAAGTCAGCCGGGTAATCGGTTGTGTGGTCTATCCGGCAGCGGAAATAAGCGCTCCTGGGGTTATCCGTCACATCGAGGGTGACCGCTTTTCTATCGGCGAAATTGACGGCAGTAAAAGCGACCGTATCAAGCAACTTTCCCAGACTCTGACCAGGGCCGGACTTAAAGCGCCGGTCCGTAGCAATATCCGTTCGGAAATCTGGATTAAACTTTGGGGCAACCTGGCCTTTAACCCTATCAGCGCCCTGACCAGGTCTTTGCTTTCGGACATCACGGCCTTTACCCTGACCCGCGAACTGGCCCGCCAGATGATGACCGAGGCCCAGGCCATCGCCACGAAATTAGGGGTGGACTTTGGCATCAGCCTGGAACAGCGCATAGAAGGGGCGGCCAGCGTGGGCGCACACAAAACCTCGATGTTGCAGGACATCGAAACCGGGCGGCCTACCGAAGTAGACGCTATCGTGGGAGCGGTGGCCGAATTGGGCCGTTTAACCGGTACACCGACCCCCAACATTGATGCCCTTTATGCCTGCGTGAAATTGCTTGAAAAGACAGTTGTAAATTAACTTTGAAATTTGGACTTTTAATTTAACGAAAATATAGCGAGGAAGCACAATGACTAAATTAGACGTGCGTGAGCTGGCGAACGAACTTCTGGCCGCCCATAACAAAGGCCAGGCTGTAGAAAGCCGCCCCTCGTCGCGGGACAGCGAATTTGACCTCACGGCGGCGTATCAGGTTGAAGGCGAATTGGCCCGCCTACGCCGTTCTTCCGGCACGAAGACCACCGGGCGCAAGATAGGTTTCACTAACCGGGCGGTCTGGCCCAAGCTGGATTTGGATACGATTGTCTGGGGCCACGTCTACAACGATACAGTTCATTTGGCCTCAGGCAACCACTTTATCCTGAATATCGGCAGCATGGTTGCGCCCAAAATCGAGCCGGAAGTGGTCTTCAAGTTGAAATCTACAATTGACCTGGCGATAGCCTCGGACCCGGTAAAAGTGCTGGAAGCAGTCGAGTGGATGGCCCTGGGCTTTGAAATCGTGGACTGCCCTTACCCTAACTGGCGTTTCCGGCCCGCCGACATGGTGGCGGCCTTCGGGTTCCACGGAGCCTTGATTATCGGCGACCCCCATCCTTTGAAAAACCTGGAACAACTGGCCGACCAACTGGCTAACTTCAAACTCAAACTGTTAAAGAACGGCGAAGTCGCGGCGGAAGGAGCCGGTAAGAATGTTTATGATAGTCCGGCCCTGTGCCTGGGCCAGCTTGCCCGCACTATCAGCGCCCAGGTAGGAGTAGACCCCCTGGAAAGAGGCGAGATTATCACCTCCGGTACTGTCACCGATGCCCAACCGGTCGCGATAGGAGAGGAATGGGCCGCCATCACCGAGGGGCTAAACTTACCTTCGCTGTCCATCAAGTTTGTCAGTTAGGCTGTAGAGAAAGGGAATTTAAGCTAATGAGCAGTCAAGCAACCCAGACCTTGCCGCAAGGTATCGAGATAAACGGGCAGATTACGCCTGAATTTGCCGAAATCCTGACCCCGGAAGCCCTGAACTTTGTGGCGAAACTGGCCCGGCAATTCCAACCGCGCCGTGAAGAACTCTTGCAGCGCCGTTACGAGCGCCAGACCCGGATTGATGCCGGGGAAATGCCCGACTTTTTGCCGGAAACCGCCGAAATTCGCCAGGCTGACTGGACCTGCGCCCCTATCCCGGCTGATTTGCAGGACCGCCGGGTAGAAATCACCGGCCCGGTAGACCGAAAGATGATTATCAATGCCCTGAACTCCGGCGCAAAAGTCTTTATGGCCGACTTCGAGGACGCTAACTCGCCGACCTGGGAAAATAATATCCAGGGCCATATAAATCTGCGTGACGCTATCAAGAGGACGATTGACTTCACCAGCCCCGAAGGCAAAAAATACGCTCTGAATGAGAAGGTCGCGACTTTGATGGTCAGGCCGCGTGGGTGGCATCTTTTTGAGAAACACGTCCTGCTGGACGGACAGCCTATTTCGGGCGGTATTTTCGACTTTGGCCTCTATTTCTTCCATAACGTCAAACAACTGATAGCCAATGGCTCCGGCCCTTATTACTACCTGCCGAAAATGGAAAGTCATCTGGAAGCCCGCCTCTGGAACGATGTTTTCAAGCTGGCACAGGACGAATTGGGTGTGCCGCAAGGAACTATTCGGGCTACGGTGCTGATTGAAACTATCCTGGCGGCTTTCGAAATGGAAGAAATCCTCTATGAGTTGAAGGAACATTCAGCCGGTTTGAACTGCGGACGTTGGGATTACATCTTCAATACTATTAAGAAGTTCCGCAACAAGCCCGAATTTTGCCTACCGGACCGGGCGCTGGTGACGATGACCACCCACTTTATGCGCTCCTATTCGCTGCTGGTCATCCAGACCTGCCACAAACGCAATATTCAGGCGATGGGCGGCATGGCGGCTCAGATTCCCATCAAAAACGACCCTGAAGCCAATGCGGAAGCTTTTGCTAAAGTCCGGGCCGACAAGGACCGCGAGGCGAATGACGGCCATGACGGCACATGGGTTGCCCATCCCGGCATGGTGGCCCTGGCGACCGAAGCCTTTGACGCTATTATGAAGACACCCAACCAGATTGACCGCAAGCGCGAAGACGTTAAAGTTTCAGGCCAGGATT
>JAYSYV010000083.1:0-2474 GCA_043727245.1 Chloroflexota bacterium
ATGGGTGATGTGCGGACCGGCGAAATTACGCGGGCTGTCCGTACCGCCACGGTTAACGGCATCTCGGTGACAGAGGGCCAGTGGATTGGCCTGATTGACGACGTGTTGAGCCTGGCTGCCGAAAGCAAGGAAGATAGCGTCTGGCAAATACTGGCTAAAATGGACGCTGCCGGTCACGACCTCCTGACCTTTTACTATGGGCAGGATGTCAGCGAACCGGAAGCTCAGGTTCTGCTGGCCCAGGTCCAGGCGCGGTATCCCAATCAGAGTGTTGAACTGGTCCAGGGCGGACAGCCACACTATCATTATATTATTTCGGTAGAATAGGCCGGGGAAACAATAAAAGTGAAATCTAAATTTAGCAGCAGCAATCTAACCGGGCCAATTTCAGAATGAACCTTAACTACAACAATCTCTCAACTTCAACCGGCTTTTTCCGCCAACAAGGACAGGTGATTAATGCCGCGAGTTAGAATCGTCACCGATAGCACCTGTGATTTGCCGCCTGAACTGGTTCACAAGTACGGTATTCAGGTCGTGCCACTATATGTAAATATTAACGGCGAAACCTACCTGGACCGCCTGGACATCAGCGCCGAGGAATTCCACCGGCGGCTGGCTAACTGGCCCTCCAACCTGGATTTGCCGACTACCAGCCATCCTACTATCGAGACTTTCGAGGAACTTTACAAAAAGATTCTCAAAGATGGTGACAGCGTTATTTCGATTCATCATTCCTCGAAATTAGGCGCGACCTATCATACCGCCCTCCAGGCCCGCAATAATATCCTGGCTCCAACCTCGCAGGTGACAATTATCGACTCCCAATCGGCCTCGTTGGGCCTGGGCTTTATCGCCCTTGAAGCGTCCAAACGGGCCAAACAGGGTGCTTTGCATCCCGAACTGGTCAGCGCAGTCAACCGGATGGTCTTTCAGACCCACGTTATCTTTTTCACCGAAACCATGCAGCATTTGCAGCAGAGCGGTCGCATCAATTCCAAAGCCCAGCAAGCCCTGGGACCGACTCCGCCCTCGAACTTTCGGCCTTTGCTGCGCCTGGAAGAAGGTTTGATTGTGCCTTTCGAGCGGACTCGCACTCGTACCAAAGCCATCGAGGGACTTTGCGAATTTATCGAAGACTTTCCCTACATCGAAGAAATGGCAATCATGCATTCCAACAGCCCCAACGATATTGAAACCATTCTGACGCGGATTGCGCCCATCTTCCCACGCGAAAAAGTCTATGTCGCTCAGTTTAGCCCGGTCCTGGCAACACATCTCGGCCCTGGCGCGATGGGCGTGGCGGTTTACGAGGGCGGCGTTTTTTAGCCTGTTTTAAATTAAATGTATCGTCTATTTGTCGCAATCGAATTACCCGAATGGGTTAAAGCCGAACTGAGTGGGTTGTCTTTTGGTTTGCCAGGGGCCAACTGGGTTCCCGACGACCAGTTGCACCTGACTTTGCGCTTTATCGGTGAAGTGGACCGTGTTCAGTTTGAGGAAATCGGGCAGGCTCTCACCGAAGTCCAACTCGACCCTTTCGACCTTGTACTGGAAGGAGTCGGGACTTTCCCGCCGCGTGGTACACCCAACGTACTGTGGGTCGGGGTCGAAAAAAACGAGCCGTTACTTCAATTGCGCCGCCGGGTCGAAAGCGCCCTGGTCCAGGCCGGGGTTACGCCGGAAGGCCGCAAATTCTCAGCTCATATTACCCTGGCCCGCCTCAAAAATGCCCCCATGAACCGCCTGGGCGAGTTCCTGACCGGCCACGCCCTTTTCCAACTCGACCCCTTCGAGGTTGAAGAATTCCACCTCTTTTCCAGCCAGCTTACTTCCAGAGGGGCCATTCATACCCTGGAAGCCACTTATTCACTGCTCGATTAAAATTTCAAAGGAGTCTTTATAATTTAAAGGAGCCAATAAATGAGCGCTAACATTCAGGCAGATTGCCTTTTTTGTAAAATTATCGCCGGGGCTATACCCTCGTCTAAAGTCTACGAGGACGCTAAAGTTTACGCCTTTATGAATTTGCAGCAAAAGAACCCCGGCCATACCCTGATTGTGCCTAAAGACCACCACCGCAATATTTACGACATCAGCGAAGATGCCGCCGCCGAAATCGCCCGCGTGGCGGTCCGGTTGGCTAAAGCCATCAAGACCGCTTTCCAGCCGGACGGCATGAATACCCTTCAAAACAGCGAACCGGCGGCTATGCAAAGCGTCTTTCACTACCATTTACATATCATTCCGCGCTATAACGGTGATGACCTTTTCGCCATTTTCCACGCCCCGGCAGCCTCCCCGGTCGAGCTTAACGCCAACGCTGAGAAAATCAAGGCGGCCCTCTAACCAGTCGCACAGGAGGACTGCAAAGCGGTATTATAGTAAGCCGAGTTTAGCTTGAGCTACTTTCAGCCTTATAATCAGGCCCAAGGCTCAGTTATTATCTTTCTTGCCCCAGGTCGAGGGGCTGA
>JAYSYV010000084.1:0-2473 GCA_043727245.1 Chloroflexota bacterium
AGTTTGTTTCAGAGTTGGAATAACCCCCCCCCATTCAACCTTGCCTCAATTCGCTTAACAAATACGACTTTTAATTTAGATAGACCGTTATTGTAGTTAAGTAAAATAATTGCAGCAAAAAGGGGTAATAGAGTCTTTTTGCCATCTATTCAGAGCTGAAATTGGCACAATACTGACCAGCTCCGTTGTAGTGCTGGTTTAAAACCACGTTGAAATTAACACACTGGGAGTGCTTGATTACTACAAAATTCGCTACGTTGTGGTACATCCCGAACTTCTAACTGACCAGGACAGCCGTTACAATGCCGACCAACTGCTTCAAAATGTTTACGGGCCGGGCGCTACTCCCTTTTACCTGGGTGATGGGCTGCAGGTCTGGAAACCCCCTTCCTTTATCAATAAAGGTGGTCCACCAGATGTTGAAAAGCTGCTTGCCCAGCTAGGGGAAGGATGGGGGAAGCGGTTAATTACCGGTACAGGTCCCGAACGTTTGGTCGGTAAACAGGCCCGGTTAGCCCTGTTTAATCCGTTTGACGCTGCTATGCCGCTAAAGGTGCGAGTAAAAGTAAGGCGAGAAACCGCTCAGGTAAGCCTTAGTACTTTACTAAACGGCAAACTTATTGCCAAACAAAATTCAGAAGCTTTGTCACAAACTCTTGAACTTACCGTCACCCTTCAATCAGGTCTAAACGAGCTGGTTTTCAAAACTGAAGGTGATGCCTACTTTGGACCTTTTAGTTTTGAACCCCTGAAACCAGGTTGAGTTTGAGACCTATTATATCCATGAAAATTGCGACTTAACCAGTTACCGGGTAGGTAAAAATTCCGTTTACCTTTATTTACCTGTTTTCACCTGGTTGTTTACCGGCAGGTGATAAATTTTAAATGTGAAAAGACCTGCCCAGAGAAATAACTCTGTGAGTGGCTACTTTTATCAATTGGAAGGAAAAGAAGTTACCTCATATGGATACTCACACTACAAATAGGCTTAATTCTTTTTTGAAACTGTTCAAGCTTCACCAGGGAGAAGTTTTAGAAGCCTATAATCAAGTTGCTAATGTTTATGATAGTTTTGTAAAGGTCTGGGACCAACAAATTGCCGCTGCGGCCCTCAAGTATTACAACCAGCTCATAAGTGAAAACGTGAAACCAGGAGCATTTGTACTGGATGCCGGAGCAGGCACCGGAGAGCGCACCCTGGCCCTGCTCGCCCATAGCCAGCCTGGACGCATAGTGGCTTTGGATGCATCCAAGAAAATGCTGGATGTAGCTCGCTCAAAGATTGATGACCCACGGGTGGAATTTCAAATTGGAGATTTAGCTCATTTACCGTTCCCTGATAACACTTTTGATGTAGTTTTGTGTACCTGGGCCATCGAAATAATGGATGACCCCCGGGCGGCTGTTCAGGAGTTTATCCGGGTAATCAAACCAGATGGTTTAGTGATCTATGCTTTCTGTAGTTTGCCAGGTGGGCCAACTGGAAAAGTTCTCAAGTATGTAATTAGTAAAGTTGCCCACGACAGTCCCCTGAACCAGCTGCTTACTGATGACGAACGACCTTTTCACCAGTGCGAACGTTCCAGCCTGAAAAAGTTTGCGGGAGGGCTTACCACTGTAGCAGTTGTAGCCAAGTGTTGCACCGTTACAGATAAAGCCTTACCCTGCAATGATACCAATACTCTGGTTTTAGCGGAAGCTTAAGGGCTAACCCAACCAGGGTAAAATGAGTTTGAGCTGAAAGGTAGATTTTAAGGGTAAGATAAATGCATATTTCGGGTTATGAGTAGGGGATGCCCGATTTTATGATTCGTTCTGGCATAATTTTACCTGCAAAACCCTTGAACGCAGTTTGCAAGCTCTTAAAATCAAGAATTTGCCAGGCAAGAGTAACGGGGTGACCCCATACGTTTGTAGGATATAGCCTGTGGAACATGTGCAAATTGAATTCAATTAATCCGCCTATTACCACAGATTAGGAGATGCCCTAAAAATTCCTTGTTGCACTGCTCAAGAGTTATTCTTCTCTTTTCTATAGCAAAAGCCTAAATGATTGAACCACTTTTGCAGCATTTTTGAGGTTGGAATTTGTTCAATACCGGCGAAACTTTCTGTAATATAATCTAAAGAGCAGATTAATAGGCCAGCAGTAACCTGGTATGCCGGGCAATCATCAGTTCTTCATTGGTCAGAATTACCCACACCACCACCCGGCTATTTCCATTGTTAGAAATAACCGGAGCATGCGCTTCGTTACTTCCTTTTGCTAACTCGACTCCAAGAAATTCCAGCCCGGCACAAATTCTTTGCCGGATAGGGGCGGCGTGTTCGCCGATCCCGCCGGTAAAAACTAAAGTATCGAGGCCGCCCAGCACCCTAGTTAAGGCTCCGATAAATTTTCGAGCCTGGTAGCAGAAAAGTTCCACTGCCTGGGCCGCGTGCGGGTCAGTGGTCTCCTTTTCCAGCAGGTCCT
>JAYSYV010000085.1:0-7633 GCA_043727245.1 Chloroflexota bacterium
CGCCTTCCAGGGCTTGCAGGCGGGCCGGTAGATAAACCGCAAAGGGAAAAACAAACCCGGTCAGCATCAGGCCGTAGGCCGCGCCCGGTAAATCCTCAAAGCCGCCTATCCAGGCTTGAAAAGGAAACTGAGCCGCCTTCGCCAGACATCCGGCTACCACCAGGGCAAACAGGGTCGAGTCAATCACGGCTGGAATGAAATCGCTATAAGTTGAGTTGCCGCCATTGCGGGAAACCATCACTAACAGGGGGGCGAAAATAGCCTGTCCGGCCAGGAAATTGATACCCAAAGCCCGGTAGCTGATCGGCTGCGAACTGGCTCCGCGTAATCCCGGACCGCTCAGTAAATAGAGGGCAAGACCGGCTGCTTCCAGCCAGAAGAAAGTAACTACCAGATCGGCTGAATAAAACGCGCCCAGCCCGGCTCCTTCCGCCAGGAAAAGCAAGCCGTACAATCGTCCGGTCGCGATGCCATCACCCTTTTCGGCCTGGGGTTGCCGCACCAGCAAATAAAAGACGGACAGCAGGGCCAGGGCCGTCAGAGGAAGGGCGAAAAGAAAAGACAGTAAATCGCCCTGAAAGGAGAGGCTGACCCCAAAACCGGCATCACCTACGGGGGACCATTTGTAAAGAGTCGCAGTGGGCGTGCGTACTCCGCTACTCCGGGCAAAACCGACTCCAAGCGAAACCTGGGCAAGAAAAGCCGCCAGGGCCGTAGCTACCACGACCGAGTAGAAAACTCGCGATTCGGGTCCACCAAACAGCCACCCAAAGAAGAAAAGTACTGCCCCAACCCCGACAAGTCCCAGCGGAGTGGCAGCTAAAATTAAATCAGTTAAATTCATCTATAAGTTTATCGTTCAGCACAAGCAAAACACAAATCCAGCGAGGCGATAATCGCCGCCGCATCGTCGGCTTGCTGGCCGGGTAAGGTTAGCGCAATCGCGGGCAGGTTTGCCACGGTCGGTGGCCGGAGCTTCAAACGAGCCAGTTTGCCATCTTCGTCACTGGCGGCATAACATAAAAGCTGGCCGCGTGGTGTTTCTACAAAGGTGGTGGTTTCGCGGTCAGCCGGGAACCGGGGTGCAATCAGAAGCATCTGCAAGGAACCTTCCGGCAGATTGCGTAAAGCGTTATTGACGATATTAAGACTTTCCAGGGCTTCAAGGGCGCGAACGGCCAGGCGGGCAAACAGGTCGCCCCGGCGCTGCGTCACCAGCCGGGCTTCAATTTCCAGGTAAGCGGCATAGGGATCGGTCCGGCGGGTATCCAGGGCCAGTTCCGATGCGCGGGCGACTGGGCCGGTCAGACCCCATTCCAGGGCCGCCGCCGGGTCTATCACGCCGATGCCGACCGTACGGTGTTCCAGTTGGCGATTATCCAACAACTGGTTGACCGACTCGTAAATATTCTTCCGCAACTTCTCGGCAGCGTTGAGAAATTCCGGCGATACCTGGGGCGCTCGCATCAGACCGCCCAGGACGCTAAAGGTATCGTAAATCCGGTTGCCCGTAGCGGCGAGTAACTGGCGAACCCCTTCGGCTTCTTCTTCCAGGCGGGCGGCAGTAAGCTGAATACCCAGCAGGCGTAAAGTCCGGGCAATCGAACCAAGATGGCTGGCTGCCCGTTCCAGTTCCGCCGCAATCACCCGGAAATAGTTCACACGGGCGGAAACTTCCAGCCCGGCCAGCTTTTCAAGGACCATAGCCACGCCCAGGGTGTTCGCATAAGAGCATTTACCACAAATCTGGGCGGTGGGGGCCAGTATTTGGTGGGGTAAAAGTTCGGGCAATATCTTCTCCACGCCACGGTGGTTATAGCCCAAATCCAGTTCCACGTTTTCAATCTTGTTTCCCGTGACCTCTAATTTGTACACGACCGGCTCATCGAGGGCCGGATGCCAGGGGCCAACAGGCAAAAGATAAGCCATTAGCAGACTCGCCCGTAAAATCTTTCTTGAAATACTGAGGAAAGAATGGTTGTTTCTTCCGCTTCCAGCCTAAAATCTTCAGGGGGTTTTGATGAAACACTCACTTATAAATACCCAAAGTTTTAGATAATCAGGTAATACTAACAGCTAAAAGCAACAACCGTCAAGTCAGGATTAAACCCTTATCAGAGGGTTTGCGCTTGAATTTCCCCAGGTTTGAACTTGCTGAATTGTGATACTTTTAAATCTATTGACATGGTAACGCAATTGTGCCAAAATATTACCAGGTTAAATCTTAGAAAGGAGGCAATATGTCTCAAGCAATTGAATCAAACTACGCTGAGCCAGGTTTTGCCTCAGCAACACCAGATGAAGAAATTAAAGAAGAATATACTATTCGCTTAAATGCCGAAGGCCAAAAGCGTTTAGTGGAATTAATAGAAAACCCAAGCCTAAAAGCACCATCTGCTTCAATGCTGCGCGCGCAAAAACGACGTGTTCGTCATTTTGATGCATCCCGTTAATTAGATGGAAGCGCCATATCGTATAGAACCTTTATCAGAAAACCATGATAAAGGTTCTTTTTCATGCGGCACACAATCTATAGATGATTACTTTAAAACCCAGGTCGGTCAAGACAGTAAAAAATATTACAAAAATGATAAGGTTTTCGATTTAACTTATTTCATTCAAAGACTTAAGACGTTACAATTACCTTATAATTGTAGCACAGTCCTTTTGGTTACCCCCACTACTCAATCTGAAAGCCCTGCTCAACCGGATTGACTCAGGCTGGCCTGACTGTTATAATATGCCGCTGTGTAACGGAATAAGGCATAAAAGTTATTCTTATATAAAAGCAGCCTTAAGAAATGAATTTGAGATTATCTGATACGGAAAGGAGGGAAAAGTAATGTCCCTGGTAATTGATGAATTAATCCAGCCGATGCTTCGCACCGATGTCCCGGAATTCGGGGTCGGCGATACTGTACGGGTAGGCGTAAGAGTTGTGGAAGGTACTAAAGAGCGTATCCAGGTTTATGAAGGCGTAGTGATGCGCCGCCGTAATGGCGGAATCAATGAAAGCTTCACGGTCCGCCGGATTGCCGCCCACGGGATTGGCGTAGAACGAACTTTTCTTTTAAATTCACCCCGAATTGACAAGATTGATGTAGTGCGGCGCGGTAAAGTCCGCCGGGCGCAGCTTTACTACCTGCGTGGCTTGAGCGGTAAAGAAGCCCGTATCAAGGAAAAACGTCACTTCTAAAACTACCCTTTAAATCCGTATCTGTTAGAAGAAGCTATAAAGGCTTGTCCCTAAAACTAGAGGCAAGCCTTTTTTGTTACTCTTGAATAAATGACTTAAAGCCAGTCGGGGAGTTGCTGGTTCTCAACCAGGGGTGCGGTCTGGTCGTGACGAGGCAACAATACCATGAAAGTACTGCCCTTGCCTTCTTCGCTGTTCGCGATAATTTGGCCTCGCATGGCCTGGGCCAGGCTCTGGCTGATAAAAAGACCCAGCCCCAGGCCGCTAGCCCGGTTGGGTTGGCTACTGGCCTTGTAGAACCGCTCGAAAATATGGGGTAGGTCCTGCTCCGAAATACCGAGGCCAGGGTCGCTGACGGCGATTTTAACCATTTGCGACGGACCCAGGTTCAGGTCTACCCGAATTACGCCGCCGTTGGGCGAGAATTTCACCGCGTTGGTCAGCAGATTGTGAATAATCCGCGAGAAAGCCGCCGGGTCTACTTCAGCCGTCAGGTTATGCTTACGGGCTATCACCTCGAATTTATGCCGTAGAGGCGGGCCGCTCGGCGTTCTGAGCAACTGTTCGACCTGCTGAACTTCTTCCTGGATCAATGGCAAAAGGGACCGGGGCGTAAGTTGCAGCTCAAGCTGTCCGTTTTCAATCTGGGGAATACGGGCCAGGTCTGTCACCAGATATTGCAAGCGGTCAATCTGGCTGCCGATTATCCCGGTGAAGTGGCGCAACCCTTCGACGGCCCGGTTTGGCGGCGCACCGGCTACAGGCACGCTGGCGGCATCGAGCTTTTTGGAAAGCAGGTGATTGTAACCTTTAAGGTTGGTCAGGGGAGTATTGAGTTCGTGGGAAACCAACGTCAGAAATTCGTCTTTGACTCGCTGCTCACGCTTTTCGGCCTCGTACATACGGGCGTTTTCGATTGCCACGGCGGCCCGGTCGGCTAAAGACTGGGCCAGCCCCAGTTGGTCTTCTTCTAGGGCTTTTTCGGCCAGGCCGTATGTGACCATGTAGGCCAGGAGCGTACCGATAATCCGGCCCCGCGTCTTGAGCGGCACACACAACAAACTGTTTACGCCGTCATCTTTCGCCAGGAACGGGATAGATTTGAGGATTTCAGCCGGGTCGCGCAGCAGAAAGGAAACCCCGGTCTGCATAGACTTGCCAATCGGGCCGCTACCCAGTTTGACCGGCTGGCCTTGCTTGACCGGTGACCCAACCGTAATCTGACCATCATGGACGGCATTAGAATAAAAAGCCACCGGGAAAGCTTCGTCCGAACCTTCCTGAATGATATAGACCAGGGCGCTGTTGCCCAGGGAACCACCTACTGTCCGCACTACCCGGTTAAGCACCTCACGCGTCTTGAGGGAAGCGTTAAAGAGGCGGCTGGCCTCGGCAAGCTGGGCGGCTTCCCGTTCACGCTGGCGGGACGCTTCATACAGCCGGGCATTGGTTATTGCCATAGCGGCCTGGTTGGCGAAAATGCTCAAAAGGCGAGTTTCTTGCTCCGAGTAGCTGTGGGGCTGGTCGTGATAGAGAATAAGCGTGCCAATCAGGGCTTCGCGGTAGAGCAGCGGTAGGGTCAGCATCGTCCGAAAACCCTCGCGGCTATTTATTGCGCGCAAGCCGTTCAAACGTTGGTCCTGGTGAGCATCGGCGATATAGACCGGGCGACGCTGGGCCTGAAGCTGGCGGAATTCTTTTTTCTCGTAGAAAGCGGTCAGGCTATCCAGGTATTCCTGGGTCAGGCCGGTCGAAGCGGCGCAAAGTACCCGGCCAATGTCCTGGCGGCGCGGCTCACTAATATCCTTATTTTCATCGGCCAGGGGAAGTTTCTCGCGCAGAAATACCGCCGCCCGGTCAGCCCGGAAAAGAGCGCAGATTTGCAGCAGCAAATCTCGCAGCACTCGCCCCGCGTTGAGGTCACTATTAAGCATTGCCGAAATAGTAAGTAGAGCCTCGACCTGCTCCGGCCTTAAAGCCGGGCCATTCCGGCCTGTCTCACCACCGCTCGAAAGGCCGATGCCGTTCTCGTTCTCAATAGACATTACGCCACCTTCACCGTCACATTGCGGGTGAGGAGATAAAAACTTCTTTGGTTAATATTTGTTATCGGTACGACTCTCACCCGGAGTCCGAAAACCAGAAGTTAAATTCATTAAAAGGCTGACGAAAGTTCTAAATGCAGTAAGTTGATTTCCCCAAAAGCCCAAACCTGGCTGGGCCGAGCCTTCTTTAAATTATAACATAAGAATTTAAGATGGAAAGAGTACTTTTTGTTCGATGAGATTTTCAACATTATACGCAAGAGGAGTGAGCAAAATCACAACTTCTTTGTGACATGGCCGTTATAATTAATAGGAACAGGAAATTAAATATATTAGCCTTCGCAACAGGAGAATTTATGTTAAATATCCCTTCTACTAAAAGTAAAAGAATTTCCGGTACAGGCCGAAAAGCCTGGTGGCCGGTTGGCTGGCCGTCTTACCGCTGCTGTCCCTCAGCCTGGCAACTGCTCGAACCCAACATGGGTTTTGGTAATGCCTGGCGCAACGAAACCGGCCTAAAGGTGCGCGAACGGTTAGGCTGGGCGGTTACGTCGGAAGTGTCAGGTGATGGCCATTCAAGCTTTCTATAACGGCCTGATGCTCTGGTACAAGCCGACTAAAGAAATCTTTGTAGCTTACCGCTACCACGGACGGACCAACGTCTGGGAAACCTATCCCGATACTTTTGTGGGATAAAAGTAACAAGCAGTCAGTAAATCAGGTTAGAACCTATTTTGGTGATTAACTTTTCATGGAAGGGACGCTTTAGACGAAAAGCGTCCCTTCTGTATTTTATAAAGGCTAATCCAAAATCGAATCAAGCTAATGGCTATGAGTTTATTGACTACTTTTAACCTCAATTTGACCATAGAACTCTCCCACAGGTATAATTGGCTTATTATCCAACGGAGCGGCCTTACTTTGATAAAGCCGATTGTCAGGAGCGTTACTCGCAACTTTTAGTCTATGGATACGTTCCATACGTAGAACATATATAGAAGTATCGAGCAGTCAAGAATTTTTGAATAAGGGGCAGATGCAGCAAAGTGAATACTTCTGAAATTTTAGAACTAGCTTCGGTGGTCCCTGGTGGGCCAGAATCCACTCAATCTATCAAACGACCCAGCATTTCGGTCTTTTTTCCTGCTTACAATGATGGAGGCACGATTGCCAGCATGGTCCTGGCGGCGTTGAATACCTGCCGCCACCTGACCGACGATTACGAAGTAATTGTAATCAACGACGGGAGTAAAGATTACACCGGCGAAATCCTGGACGAATTGGCCCGTGTCTATACCGACCACGTACGCATCGTTCATCACGGCAAGAACCGGGGCTATGGCGGGGCTTTGCGGAGCGGTTTCGCGGCAGCCACCAAAGATTTAATCTTTTATACCGATGGCGATGCCCAGTACGACCCCCACGAATTGGTGCAACTCCTGGAAAAGCTAGAGCCGGGGATTGATATTGTCAACGGCTACAAAATCGAACGACACGACCCTTTGCACCGGATAATCATCGGCAAAATTTACCACTGGACCGTTAAAACCTCTTTCGGGCTGGTCATCAGGGATACCGATTGCGATTTCCGGCTCATCCGTCGAAGCTGTTTCAAAAACATCGAGCTGACCAGTAACAGCGGCACTATCTGCCTGGAACTGGTTAAAAAGTTACAGGATGCGGGTTATAAATTCGCCGAAGTACCGGTCCACCACTTCCACCGGGCCTACGGCAAGTCGCAGTTCTTCAACTTTCCTCGCCTGTGGCGTACTGGCCTCAACCTTATAAGCCTGTGGTGGCGGTTGATGGTTTTGCGCGAACACAAGCGAAAAAACAAGCTCAATAAGGGCAAATAGCAGGTTTAAAAGAATGGTTTTAGACGACAAGCTTTCTATCGTAATTCCGGCCTACAACGAAGAAGCCAACATCCGCATGGTAGTGGGCCGGGTGCGGACCATGAAACCTACCAGCGAAATTATCGTAATTGACGACGGCTCGATGGACCGCACTTCGCTGGAAGCGGAAGCCGCCGGGGCCAGGGTCATTCGCCACCCCTATAATAAAGGTAACGGCGCATCGGTCAAAACCGGCATCCGGGCAGCCAAAGGCGACTACATTCTGCTGCTGGACGCTGACGGGCAACACGCCCCGGAAGACCTGGACCGGCTGCTGGAACATATGGGACCATACGACCTCGTAGTGGGAGCGCGTACCCGCGACAGCGACAGCGCTAAACTCCGGGACTTTGGCAACTGGGTCTTTCGCAGCCTGGCAAGTTACCTGGTCGAAATGAAAGTACCCGACCCGACCAGCGGCTTTCGCTGCTTCAAACGCGATAAAGTCATGGATTTCATCCACCTGCTGCCCAACCAGTATTCCTACCCGACCACGA
>JAYSYV010000086.1:0-2472 GCA_043727245.1 Chloroflexota bacterium
TTATATTCAAACGGCTCGGCCCGGTTTATCAGCCACTTTACCCCGGCTTCTTCCAGGTGGTCCATAATGCGAACGTATTCGTTGCGGCGGCCAAAATAATCGTGGTTACCCAGCACCCCTATCACCGGAATACCTGCCCCTGTTATTACCCGGACAATATCGCCCATGACCGGATTATAGCGGCCATGATTGAACATATCACCGCCCAGCATTACCAGATGCGGTTTTTCCAGTAAGGTTGTTTCCACAGCTTGCCAGATTGTATCGCTGGCTGGCCCCTTGTCCGGCAGGTGTAAATCGCTAAAAAAGGCCACTTTAAACCCCTTCCAGTGGTCCGAAAACTCGGCCAATTCCTCGACC
Organism: Chloroflexota bacterium; assembly: GCA_043727245.1. GTDB lineage: Bacteria > Chloroflexota > Chloroflexia > Chloroheliales > Chloroheliaceae > 54-19. The sequence goes on from JAYSYV010000086.1 coordinate 361, forward strand.
GGAACAGTAGGATGGCTCACTTCGAGCCAGCGCGGCTCGAAAAACCGGGCATAAGTCAAGGCAGGTAGCCCTAATGCGGCCCCGGCCAGGGCCAGGTTCCGGCCTGTTTTGAGTAAAATACTTAGCTTTTTATTATTAGTTTCAGGCATTTCCAAAGTCACATCATTTCTTTTGGTCTGTTCGTTCCATATCCGGCAGGGGATTTCTCTTTTTTTAAACTCAGTTAATGATTATAACCTTTTTGGCTGCATTTATGTTTCTTTTTGATCCAGACCCAATCCTAGCTAAAACTCAGACCCATTTATTAACGCTTTAGAGGATTAGCAAACTTTAAAAGCGTCTGTCGGGTTGCAGGGGGAATGCAAAGTCAGTTTAAGCGTGGTGGGTAAGAGGTTTACTCTTATTCCCAGCTTGAGCATGAGAGAATGTAAGGTTGAATTAGGGTGGCTTTGAATTTACTGACTACTGACCTACTTTTCTTTCCCTCTGTGTCGGGCGGGCATTGACAAAGGTTCTAAAGGTGTTACTATTATACACAGCAAGCTCATTCAACTTAATTTAAGTAAATAAGCTTCCAGTGGGCAAGTAAATTGCTCACGGCAAAGTTTGCCAAACCAAGTCGTACGAAAAGCGGCCCAGACCGGTGGCGAAAGAAATTTCATCGCCAGTCCCCCGTCGTTACCCGGCTTAATCGCTGGCGCGGCGGGTCGCCGAACAGTTCTGTTTTTGCCCGGCTGATGCGCAACTTTGTAACTGCCAATTCTCCTCAGCGTGAATTTCCTGGTAGAGCAAAGCTAAAGTATCAGACTGGCCTAGGTTCAGTCCGAACTATCCTACCTGACAATAAGGTAAGGTCTTTTTGCTTTATGGTTTCGAGGGAGAAATCGGCTGCTCAGGAGAAGAATATAAAATGGCTGGAGTAACTCTAGAGCATATTACAAAACGCTTTGGTGATCTCGTCACTGTAAAAGATTTGAACCTCGACATCAAGGACCAGGAATTCCTGGTACTGGTCGGTCCCTCCGGTTGTGGTAAATCCACCACCTTGCGGATGATCGCGGGTCTGGAAGATATTTCCAGTGGCAACCTGCTAATCGGTGGCCGCCGGGTCAACGATGTGGCTCCGAAAGACCGCGATATTGCGATGGTCTTCCAATCTTACGCTCTTTATCCCCACATGTCGGTCTATGACAACATGGCCTTCGGTTTGAAGCTGCGCCACACTCCTAAAGAGCAAATCAAGAAACGGGTTCAGGAAGCCGCTCAGATGCTGGAAATCGGCCACCTGTTGGACCGCAAACCTAAAGCTCTCTCCGGTGGACAGCGCCAACGCGTCGCCCTCGGTCGGGCCATCGTCCGCGAACCGAAAGTCTTCTTGATGGACGAGCCGCTCTCCAACCTGGATGCCAAACTCCGGGTTCAGACCCGCACCCAGATTTCCAAGCTGCATCAGCGCTTGCAGACTACCGTTATCTATGTAACCCACGATCAGACCGAAGCTATGACTATGGCCGACCGCATCGTGGTTCTCAAGGACGGTATTTTGCAGCAGGAGCCGAGCAGTCCGCAGGAACTCTATGACCACCCGGAAAATATGTTCGTGGCTGGTTTTATCGGTTCCCCGCCGATGAACTTCTTCGATGCGAATATTACCGGCAGCGGCGAGAATCTTCTGCTGGATGCCGGGACTATCCAACTGCCCGTACCGGCCATGTACAATCGTGACCTGGCTCCCTATGCTGGCAAAGAAGTCGTCTTTGGTATCCGGCCAGAGCATATCAGTGACGCTCGCTACACTCCTTCCCACATCAATGCCAGTAATAAGATTACGGTAAATGTCGAAGTGGTGGAGCCGATGGGTAGTGAAGTTTACATCTACCTTTCCAGCGGCACTCACTCTCTCCAGGCCCGCGTTGACTCCCGGACTCGTGTTCGCCCGAATGATCAACTCGAAGTAGTCTTCGACACCGAACACTTGCACATTTTTGACAAGCAGACTCAGGTTTCGGCCCTGAAGCGCAACAATATTGAGCGCCCGAATCGCGGCTAACTCCTAACAATCCTCTTCGCTAAAAATAGGCTCCTACCACAACAATCGGTAGGAGCCACTTT
>JAYSYV010000087.1:0-2465 GCA_043727245.1 Chloroflexota bacterium
GGATACCAAAATGGGAGATCGTTCCGCCCGGTTGGAAACTACTATTTTCGTTGAGAGTGAAGTTGACAGGCGGTTCAGCTACCTCGAACTTGGCATAGCTGGGCCGAACCTTGACGGGTTCAAGGCCAAACAAAGTCTGGTAGAACGGAAGCGACCGTTCCACGCTAGTTGTATTAATCGAAACATGAACTCGCATGGTAGTAGCAAATTCAACGGCGCTTTTCTTCTGTTCAAGGTTAATAGTCATAGTAAACGACTCCTTTAATTAAAAATGTCCAACTCATATTAGATTGACTGTTATCAATATGTCATACCGTAACTACTATAGATAATGTATTGATATTTGTCAATATATATTAGCCAGTTTTAAAGAGTTTCCAATACTCAATCCTATCAAACCCCCCCAGGTTGCTTAACCTAAAAAGAATTGCAATATTAGCTACAGGTAAGTTGCGTATCATGAGATTAACATCGAAGTTAGCAATATGTATTTAGACATAGAGGCCAATTTTGATGAAAGGCTATTTATCTTTTAGGAGCAGTTTCGCTACAATACGGCCCGAAGTCCCGGCGATACCACCTACCGGGCTGGTTCCGGCTCCACAGATATATAGCCCTTTGACGGGTGTGCGGTGGTTAGCTAAACCTGGGGTCGGACGCATAAGGCCAAGCTGGTCAAGAGCGAGGTCCAGGTGCATCGGGTGGGCCAGCGGCCAGCGGGTATAGGCTTCCATTTCATCTGGGGTAAAGGTTTTCACCCCCTGGATTGTTTTCTTGAAGCCCGGAGCGCGATTTTCCATTGTCGCGAAACACTTTTCGATAAATTCGGCCTGATAATCGGCCCAGGTTCCTTTCTTGAAGCGTGAGGGGGCGCAGGGACAGGCCAGGTACAGGGTATGATGGCCGGGCGGAGCCAGCCGGTCATCCAGGGCGGAAGTAGTGAAGGCGTAAAGTGGTAAGGGGTCGGGCAAGTACCCGGCTTCGGCCTGTAGAAACCCCTGTTTTACCTCGTCCAGGGTGTCCACAAAACTTTGCAAGCCGTAATAATCTTCGGGTCGGGCGTTAGGGTACGGCGGTAAACGGTCGAGCGCGACATGGACTAGCGCCTGGACCGCGTTAGAGGTGCGAGCCGCCGCCAATTCCCGGCCCGGTTTCCCGTCCAGGGGCGGGTTCAACAATTTGAGCAGAGCCTGTTGGGGCTGAATGGCGCTGATAACGTTCGAGGTTTCTATTCGTTCGCCGTCTTCCAGGATTACCGCTTTTACCTGCCCACCACTGGCCTCAATCGCGCCGACCGGGGCATTACAACGCACGCTGCCGCCGTAACTTTCCAACCGCCTACCCAGGGCATCTATCAAAGCGACCGACCCGCCCCTGGCATGCCACTGTCCGTATAAGTGGAAGGCGGCTTGCCAGAATACAAAGATGCCAGCGCCGGGCAAATGGGGGCCGGAACTACCATGCGCCGCAAACGCGCTGATTGGTCCTCTGGTCAGGTCGCTGGTCAACCAGCGTTTGAGGACGCTTTCGTAAGGGCTTAAAATTTCCCTGACCACTCCCAGGGGCCCGCTGCCTTTTCGCAAGACTTTAAGCAGGTCAGGTAGCCGCCGGGGGTAAGTCAGCAGGCCGGTTTCACCCTTTATAGCGGGCATGAGCAGCCGAATTAAAGGAGTGGCAAATTCCATAAACTCGGCGTAAGCCTGGGCTTCCTTTGGGTCAATGGCCGCGATAGAATGAACGGTCTGCTCGATGGAGCGATAAAAACGGACCCGCTGCCCGTCAGCCCGGATTGCCACCGAAAAAGGGTTCATCTCGATATATTCCAGCCCGGCTTTTGCCAGTTCAAGTTCGGCTGGAATATTGGTCATATTGATGATATTGTGGGCGACCGAATGCATATCAAAGTGGTAGCCGGGAAGGCGTTCCTCGGTGCGCGAACCGCCGCCCGGTTTATCGCTGGCTTCCAACACTATAACTTCCCGGCCCGCCCGCGCCAGGTAACAGGCTGCTATGAGGCCGTTATGACCGGCCCCGATGATTACGATTTTGTCTTTATTTATCATTTCTTAATTTTGCAACTAAAAATTAACTATACATACTCTTTGATAATTCTGAATCGACTAAAAATATGGTAAGCTAATTGTTATCAGTTCGCTTTTACTATTAAAGCGAGAAAAAGATTTACCTTTGCTTAATCCTTTTAAGAAAAAGGTAAAACATCCAAATTAACTGATTGGATGAAAGTCCATTCGATTAACTTTAGCGTATATTGGTGTGAAACTTGTAATTCATTAGATTAACATGTAGCATACAGTATTATCTCTTGCCTTCCAAATATGTTCCCAGGTTGGTTGGTCAGTAAAGCGACAGCATAAAAATAGTTTAGTAATTTTGAATCGAGTTTAGACCAAATATTTACAGAATAATTAACAGGAAACGCTGCCGTTATGTGATTGCAACGGTGC
>JAYSYV010000088.1:0-2463 GCA_043727245.1 Chloroflexota bacterium
AGGCTGGCTGGTAATCAATATCCGGTAGGCCGGACCCTTGACGAAAAGAGGTTCGTCTTCGACCGCTTCAATTCTCAAGATAGTTCCGTCAGAGGGCGCGTAAATGTAATCGGGCGCGTTGCCCAGAGGTTCCCGGCGTGGGTCGCGGTAGACATAGGCCGTTAAAAAGCTGGCTCCCAGGCTGAATTTAGCCAGCCAGCCAAAGGGGCGGGCCAGTTTTGCCAGGACAGGCCGGGTCGAAAGCCAGCCAAACAACCCCGCCAACGCCAGCAACCCGGCTACTCTGGGCCAGCCTTCCCTGACGATGCGCGGGCGCGGCAGGACTGCGCTTAATAGCTCCGGGACCATCTGATTATAGGGAATGTGCTGAATTTCTTTTTGAGACATTATTTATCTGAGCGAGATTTTCTAAAACCCTGTAGTCTGCCGAATAGTGCTTACCGCGAAGTATGTTACAGGCACTTTGAGGTTGTTGTCAACCGAAAGCCTATGCTATAATTTTAGACCTATTAGCAGAAGGAGAAGTTTTATTTATGGACTTTGCCGCCCCCGAACCTGACGGCCCGGACTCGCTAACATCAACCGCTTTCCGCAGTGTCGCCGAATATCTCACCCAGAACTCCAGCCAGATTCTAAACGAGTGGTGGGAAGCCATCAAAAAGCAGTCGCCTTCTTTTGCTGAACTGGAAAAACTGCGTAACCCGGTCCGCTACCACGAACAAAGCCTGGAACTGATTATCAAAGCCTTGCATGACGATAGCCCGTCCGAACAGTCCGCCCTGCGCGAGCAAGTCACCAGGATGGCCCGCGAAATGGCCGGGGAACGGCTGCGCCAGGGCTTTTTGCTCAAAGATATTTTGCTGTCCCTGTCGGTCTTCCGGGGAGCGGTGCTGGATTCGGTCGGGACCATGCTTACTAGCAAACTCTGGCAGGCGTTCCCGGTCAATGTCCTTCAGATGGAAAAGCGGGTGAACGAGGCCATAGATATTCAAATCGCCTCGGTCGCTGAAGCCTACATGAACGCCCGTGATGCGATTATCCGCCACCGCGAGGAAATGCTGCGCTTTCATAACTACCAGCTTGTGAAGCTAAACGATCTGGCCGCCCGCATGGGGGAAAGTCTGCTGATTAACCAGGTCATGAACGCCGCCGCCGAAGCCATCTGCGAAATGGCCGAGCTTTCAGCCGGGGCGGTCGCTATTAAAAATGGAAAAGACCAGGCTCCTATGGTCTACGCCGATTACGGCCATACCGGTTGCAGCCCGGCCATTATAGAGTGGCTCAACTCACCTTTCTTCCAGGAACTCAGCGAAGGGATTGTCGCCAGCACCCGGCCTTTGATTGTTTCCAATGTCGAGGAGGACAGCCGTTTCAGTAACGGGGTCAACTTTGGGGTCAGGTCGCTCTTGTGTGTGCCGCTCAAGACTGCCGACAAAGTAATCGGCGTGCTTTACGGCATTGACTATATCTCGCGTGATTTCTCGCCCCACGAAATAAATCTAATCCTGACTTTTGCCAACCAGGCCGCCCTGGCTATCGAAAACGCTCAGTTATTTACCGAGGGCCAACAGGCTTACGAAGAATTGCAAGAGCTGGATAAAATGAAGGACGAGTTTGTTTCGATAGCCAGCCACGAAATACGCACACCCCTGGCCCTGATTAAAGGCTACAGCAGTACTCTTTTACGCTTCGATTTAAAGCTCTCGCCCGAAAAACAGCAGAAATTTATTACCGGGATAGATGATGCTGCCAACCGGCTGGTCAACCTGATTAATAACCTGCTGAGTGTATCGCGCATCGAGTCGGGCCGCTTCAAGATTAATCCTCAGCCGGTTAATGTCCGCGAGGGCATCAAAAACGCGGTGGGCGGTTTCCAGGGTCAACTCGGCGGCCACGAACTGGTCTTGAACCTGCCCAATGACGATATGCGGGCCAGGTGCAACCGGGATCAGTTTGAGCAAATTTTAACCAACCTGATTTCAAACGGGATTAAATATTCGCCTACCGGTGGCACAATCACTATTTCGGCGGCTCACCTGCCCGGCAAACCAACCGAGGCGGTCACCGAAGTGCCTTCCGGTGAATTCCCTCCTGGAAAAGTCGAGTTGCGGGTGAGCGACCTGGGTACTGGGATTCCCCAGGAACACCTGGACCACATTTTTGAAAAGTTTTACCGGGTCGAAACCGGTCTGACTCGCAAGACCCAGGGTACAGGGTTGGGTTTATATATTTGTAAAAATATCGTCAGCAGCTATGGAGGCGAAATCTGGGCCGAAAGCGTGCCAAACGAAGGCACGACTTTTGTCATACAACTCCCGGTCTGGAAACTCGAAGCGGAGCCAGCCAGTTAGAAAATTTAGGGGTACAGGGAAAAAGCCTGCCGGGGTTTAGGGGGTATCCCCTAAAAATAACCTTTTTATCTATTATTTTCTAAGTAAGCTATTCCAGATTTAGAATAATTTG
>JAYSYV010000089.1:0-2458 GCA_043727245.1 Chloroflexota bacterium
TAGAAGGTAAATGATTTTATTAAGCAAAGAGATTGCAAACTTGAAAAGCATCAAATAAAATAGAATTTCCAATCAAAAAGGCTGTTCGGATCGAAACTAACCTCGCCTTTGCGAGGCGCAGCATTACAGGCGCTACCCCGGTAACTGTAGTCACCCGGCGCAAGTTTAACCGCTTTGGTCGCGTTAGCCGCTACTTCAACCACCAGGGTGTCCTGCCCAGTAAGCGCCACTGTTAGAACACAGCCGGATTGGTTGATTAAGCTCACATTGGTCCAGGGAGCCACACGAGGAGCGCCCAGGTATCGCCAGGCGTAATAGTGCGCCCCAACGTTGCCCATTTCTACTCTATAAGCGGCGGGGTTAACCGGCGTGAATGTCAGGACTCGCCGTTCAAAAAGCTGGATTAGCACATCACGGGTTTGCCCGGCCACAACTACCTTTGACCAGTAAGCCTCGGTGAGAGGATAGCCCATTGTGGAGAGCCAATCGAAAACCAGGCCGTTAGTATACTGACCGTTCTGGAAAATCTGGCCCTGCTGGATTAAGAAGTTGTTGTAAAAAATATCGGGAATATTGTGGCCGAGAGTGGGGCTAAAAAAGGAGTTTTTGACATTGTACCGGTTGAAATCGGCATCCTGGCTGACTTTTCCGGCCCGGTCAATCGTAGCATTTACCGGCTCGCCGGGCTGGTCGTTAGTATGGTTGTCCAGGTTAAGCGAGGCGATTTCCTTAAAGCTGCGGTAGGTCGGGCCGGGGTTATTTCCGGCATCTCCGGCGACTGGCACTTCCGAAGGTTCTACCGGGCGAAACCGGGTATTGCCCAATTGTAATAAGCCGGAAACCATTTCCTTGACCAGTAAACCGTTGGTTACGTAATACAGGTTGTTAGCCGGAGCGCCGGGATTAGTGATTTCCATGCGGGTTTTATCGAAATACTGGACCAGGCGATGGCCTCCCGGACTTTCGTCATATTCTTCGGGGCTAAAGGCCCAGCCTTCCGGCCCCCAGGTATAGCTGCGGCTGGTTTTTTGCTGCGCCACTGGCAAATCCGGCCCTTCCCAGACTTTCCGAAACGCACCGCTGGCAAAGCTGTAATCAGCCGAGGCCGAAGCAGCCGCCCCGACCGGCAAAGTTCCCGCAATAAAGAACTGGCAAAGTAGCAAGAGGCTTAAGCCAGCCCCTAGATATTTTTGTCGCCTGAAGAAAACCGTTTGGTGCATGATTAATAATTTCACAATAAATCAGGGTTGGGCCACGACTCTACCAAGCATAAACTTTAAATAGCGGCCTTCCAGGAAATGGGCCGGGACCGGGTGGTCAAGTGGTTGTCCGGCATCGTGTAGAATTTGCAGCCGTTTGCCCTGGTTAGCGGCGGCGGTAGCCAGCATATCGCGGAACATTTCGGGCGATACATAACTGGTGCAACTGGCCGAAGCCAGTATGCCGCCCGGTTCCAGCAAATTAAGAGCAAGCTGGTTCAGCCGAGTATAGCCTCGCAAGGCACTGTAGACATTTTTTTTAGCGTGGGCGAACGAAGGCGGGTCAAGGATGATAAGGTCGAAGCGCCGCTTTTCCTTGCCAAAGCGGGTCAGCAACTCGAAACAATCTTCACTTAGAAATTCGTGTTCGTCGGGGTCGAAACCATTTATTCTGAAATTCTCGGTAGCGGCGGCGGTAGCCTGCACGGCGATGTCGCAACTGACCACCTGTTTAGCCCCACCCCGCAGCGCGTAAACCGAGAAAGCCCCGGTATAAGAAAAACAATTCAAGACTGTCTTGTTGTTCGACCAGTCCTGAATGAAGCGGCGGTTTTCGCGGTGGTCCAGGAACAGGCCGGTTTTCTGGCCTTCAAAGAGATTAGCTTTGAATTTCAAGCCGTGTTCTTCAACGACAAGTTCGCGAGGCGGCAGACGACCCCAGAGAGCCTGGAGCTTTCCGCCGCCTCTTTCTGTGCCAGGGTCGTCCGACTCGGCCTCGGTGGCCCTGGTCCTGGCGCGTTGCAAAATGCCCTTGAGCGGCACAGTTTCGCGTAGAGCCTGAACCACCCAATCTTTAAGCACTTCTACCCCGGTCGAATAGGTCGCCACCACCGCATATTGGCCGTAGAGGTCCACCGTAATGCCCGGTAAACCGTCGCCCTCGCCGAAAATCAGGCGGTAAGCTTCGGTTTTACCCTGGGTTAGGTCGGCCTCCCGCAAAGGCGACCGGCCTGCCCAGGCGGCGGTCACCTGTTCTAGTAACCAGGGATAATCCGGGACCTGGCGCGTTGAAAAGAGCCTGACCGCAATAGGGCCGGAATTATCCCACAACCCAAAGCCTGTAAAACCGCCGCAACGTACCTGGACCCAACTGCCAGTGCCAATTCTAGGGATGTTCCCTTCGTCTAACTGGTTGCGATAGACCCAGGGATGCCCCTGGCTGAGGCGTTGCTTCAGGTTCAGCGGAAGTTGCAGGGTTG
>JAYSYV010000090.1:0-2454 GCA_043727245.1 Chloroflexota bacterium
GTAAGTATACTGGCCTCTACGCTGTCTACCTGGCCTATTGCCGGGTTGACCGGAATGGGCTATGCCTTTTTAAAGCCTGGTCATCCCAACCTGGCACGGCGAGCCGGGTTGGCCGCCGCGCTAGTCTGGTCTTTAACTCCACTTTCCTGGCTAGGTGGAAGTGAGATTTTCAGCGATCCACTGGGCCTTTTAATGGCGCTGGTTATTTTATGGATATGCTGCCGTTCTCTGGAAAACCGGAGTCGAGCCGGTTTATACCTACCTCTGGCGGCAATAATAAGCGGACTGATGCTCGGTACACGTTTATCCTACCTGGCCTTGCTTTTGCCGCTGGCTTATGCCACCTGGCTTAACCGGGAGCAACCACTTTTCAACCGGTCAAGCCGGAGATTTGGCTTGCCTTTGCTTGTAATTGGCTGCTTTGGGATGGCAATAGCGGTCTGGTTAGGCTGGCAGTTTCAAATGGAGGGTTGGAGTTTTCTTGAAGCAGGCGACCGACACCTGGTTGGTCATTATACCGAATGGGGCGGCAGCGTCACCACCGATAAAAACGTTTTAACCCGGCCAGTTAGAATGTTTGAAACCCTCGGCGTTTATGGCTTAGGCGGTTGGTGGCCGGGAATAGATTTAATCCGGCTTCCGGCAACCCTCCTGCTGCTGGTTTTAGCCGGAACCGGTAGCTACCGGTTGGTTCACGGGAAGTCTCGCCAGCCACTAATTATTGGACTTTTATGGGCTGGACCGTATTTTCTCTGGATATTGCTGGGTAATGATGTAGACCTGGTCCGCTATGATTTCCCCCTGGTAGCCTTGATCTGCGTGCTGGCCGGTCTAGGCTTACCGGAGCAAAAGAAACTGGCAGGTGGGGTCATGGTGACAGTCTGTCTGAGTATGGCGTTGATAACAATTCCCCAGGCAGTTGAACATCGTAATAACCCTCCTATTGGTGAAAAACTGGTCAAGTATGTTAACACTAACCCTCTTACCGGCAAGAAGGTCTACATTGTTGATGATGCTACTTCTCTTTTAGGGTTCTTTTTAGAGGATGAGGCGCCAGGCGTCTACAGTCGGCGAATAACGGATGACAAGTTGGAACAGGAAACCGCCAAACTGGAAGGTGCGGGCTGGAACCTTTATTTAACCGCTTTACCAGGGCAAGCGCCCCCCGGCTGGTTTCCTGTCATTCGATTATGTCGTGGTCAATTTATGGAATCGCGCGGGCCTTTAGAGGTCTGGGTCTACCGTCATGGGGAAAACAAGAATGGCGGGGCAATCCTGGGCCAATGCCAATAAAACCGGCCCTGGTATAGCGGGAGTTTTAATTTAAGGAAATAAAGTGTTAAAAGTAACTACCCAACTTTTCCCTGGTATGGCTGGAAACCTTCCCGGCTCAGTCCCGGCACCGTTCAACCTGAAGAAGGCTTTAAGGCGCTGGCTGCTGCGTTTACTGGGCACAGGGTTATTGCTGGTTCTTTTATGGAGGTTGAACCTGAATTGGGGCCAGGTAATGGCGGATGTTGCTCGGGTCAATTTCTTGGCAGTAATGGGCGCGGTTGGCCTGATTTTCCCGATTATCGGCTTAAAAGCCTGGCGGTGGCGTTACCTGTTAACCAATTACAAAATTAACCTTTCCACCAGTCAAGCTATTGCCCTGTATGGTCAGGGAATGGCGGCTGGGAGTATTACTCCCGGTCAGGCTGGCGATGTAATAAAAGCTTTTTACCTGCAAAAGCAGGGTTATGCACTGGGAAAGAGCATTGGATCGGTCTTGCTGGACCGCCTGTTTGATGTGCTTATCCTGGTGTTTTTTGCCATTTTTGGCCTGTTACAACTCGGTAAAAACTACACAGGACAACTGCCGACAATGCTAGGCCTTTTAGCCGTTGTAGGAGGTGGTATTATTATCCTGGTTGTACCGCGTTTCTCGGCTTTTTTCCTGGAGCAGGTTCCAGCGAGGCTGGTACAACAGAAAATACAGTGCGGTAAAGCCTGGGCAGAAATAAGAAGCGAACAAGACCGAGCCAGTACCGGCTATAATCTTAGCATGGCAAGTATTGGTGGCTCAATGCTGTTAACCTTGTTAACGGCAGGGCTGGCAATCGGACGGACCTGGCTATTAGCGCTGGCTATAGGGATAAGTTTGGACCCGTCAGCCGTCCTGGCCGTTAGCAGTCTGGCTACCGTTGCCAGCCTTGTGCCGGTTACAATCAACGGGATTGGCGCACGAGATCTGACCCTTATCAGTGTAATGAGCCAGCTTGGATACAATAATGAAATAGCAGTTACCCTTTCAACCTTGCTTCTCTTGCTGAATCTTTTTAACCTTTTTGCAGGTTACGCCGTCTGGATTATATTTAGAGCCTATCCGAAAAGTCCAGCTCGCCTAAAAGTGATGAAAGCACAAGCTAAATGAAGCAAAGCCTCGTAGTTAGCGACCTTCTTCTCCCACCGGAT
>JAYSYV010000091.1:0-2453 GCA_043727245.1 Chloroflexota bacterium
GGGGCCAGGTCGTCGGTCAGGATGATGGGCTGCTGGCCTTCGGTTTTGCCGGTCCATTCGTCAATGCTGCCAGTATCGAGGGCTTTTTGTCCAACCTGTTTAATCAGGTCATTGGTGACGATTTGCTGGATATTTTTCTTGAAATTGTCCAGGCTGGTCGGCTGGTTGGTGGCGACCACAATTGTGTTGTAATAGCCGGAAGACTTAAACAAATTTATCATGTAGACGTTCGGATAGACCGACTTCATGGTTTGAGCCAGGGTTTCGGCCAGGCGATAGTCTATTTTGTTGCTGACAGCAGGTGTTCCGGCATTGATTACGGCCACACCGTTCGGGGTGAGATGGTCCCGGACCTGCTGGAAGAACTCTTTGGTGGTCAGGTGGAAGGGTATATAGGGCTGCTTGTAAGCGTCCACCCCGATAATATCGTACTTCTTGGAACTGGTAATCAGGGCGTAACGTCCGTCCTCGGCGATAGCGTTCAGGTTGGGTTCGTTCATATCGAAGTACTTCTTGCCCATCGCGATGATTTCGGGGTCTATTTCTACTCCGTCAATTTTCACCTGGTCTCCATAGGCTTTGGTAAGCTGTTTGGGGACCGTCCCCGCGCCCAGGCCAATCATTAGCATACTCTTTACATCTTTTTCGGTGATACCGGCATTGAAGAAAGGCGTAATCATATACTGGTCCCAGGGTCCGCCGGTCAAAACCTGGTTGGGATTGTAGATGGAATGGACGGCGTGGCCTTCGTTGAGAACCAGGTCTATCCGACCGTTGTCCCTTTTAATGACCTGGATGTAGTTGTAGGCCGATTCTTTTTCAGCTAATAAAGTACCGTTGTTAGCTGTTTTGATGTTCAAGGTCAGGAATGCGGCCATGACCAGGATTACTATGGTTAGTCCCGCGAAGATAGGAGCGCGGCGGCGCAGGGTCATAAACAGGCCGATAGTTGAAAATACCAGCAGGGTCAGGCTGAAAATATAAAGGGTGGTGCGAGTGCCAAAAGTTGGGATAAGGACCAGCACCGGCAGGAACGAACCCAGGATGGAACCCACTGTCGAAAGCGAGCTTACTTTACCGGCGGTCCGCCCAACATCACGCACATTTTTAACCAGCAATCGGACCGCAAAGGGCGAGACGCAGCCCAGCAAGATGACCGGTATGGCGAAAAGCACGATGATACCCAGTAAGGAGCCGAAAAAGAGCAAACCATCAGCGGTGCGGAAACCGTCACTGGCAATATTAAAGATGGGCGTACTCAGGACCGGTATCAGGCCGAGGGCGAAAGCCGCCAGGCCGGTTAGCTGGTAGAGGAAGTTGGGCCGGGGAAAGCGGTCGCCCAGTCGTCCGCCCAGGTAGTAACCGATGGAAAGGTATATGATAATGAAGCCGATAATACAGGCCCAGATTATTAGAGAGTCTCCAAAGTAAGGCTGGATTAGTCGGCTGGCGCACATTTCAACGGCGATAGAGGCGACCCCGCAGATAAAGATAATCGGCCACAGAAAAGGGGTCAGGTTTTTAACTTCGGCCTCAACCTGCCGCTCGCCGGTCAGGTTTTTGACTACCGTCCGCTCGGAAGTGGGCGGCGCAGCCTGGTCAACCGGGCTGATTTCGCCTTGAGTACGGGCAACAAGCCAGCCCGCCGCCGAAATTACGATTAATAACCCGGCGAAAAGATAAAGGGTCAGGCGTGTACCGAAGCTAGGCATCAGCCACAGGACCGGCAAGAAAGTCCCGGCTATCGAGCCAAGCGTGGAAAGCGAACTGACCGCCCCGGCGATGCGCCCGGCTCCCTTGACGTTGCTTACCAGCAGCCGGACGGCAAACGGCGACACGCAGCCCATCAGGGTCAGGGGGATACCGAAGATAATCATTATGCCAACCAGCGAACCGAACCATTGGCCCAACCCTTTGGTCAGGTCCAGCACCGGATTATTGATGAGAGGAATCAGGGCCATTGCCAGACCGGCTGCAAAGGTCAACTGATAGAGGAAGGTCGGACGAGGGAAGCGTTCGCTCAGGCGGCCTCCGAAATAATAGCCCAGGGCCAGGCAGGTCATGGTGAACCCGATTAAATTGGCCCAGATAACCAGAGAACTGCCGAAGTAAGTCTGGACCAGGCGGCTGGCGGTCATCTGAATTGCCATAGTGGAAACTCCACCGACAATAACAACCGCCAGTAGCAGGGGAGATTTGGTGGTCTTCAAGGCGGCAGATTGCAGGTCCAAACCGGCCTGGTCGGGTGTACCCGGTTCGGCTTCAACTGCCTTCAGGGAAGCCTGACGAGAATTTGCGGGGGAAAGTGACATAAATGCTGATTCCTCTCGATCTATAGGAGGTAGGTTGCCTGGGAAAGTTTGCTATTGACAGGCAAAAGCCGAAAATTTGTAGTCTGGTCTATTATAGCCAGCCGGACCGCGCCCGGCAACTTCAAATTTTAGATAGGCCAG
>JAYSYV010000092.1:0-7578 GCA_043727245.1 Chloroflexota bacterium
ACCGGAAGCCAGGGAACCCTGAAAGAGTTAGGCCTGCTCCTTAAAGCGTCCAAGGCCGGAGAAAAATTAAGTGAAATAATTAGCCTGGTGAAAGCTACCGGGGAAAAAGGTACCATCCCCGAGCTTACAGCCCTGGTGTCATCCACCGCAGACCGAGGTAAAGTCGCGGAAATCAAAAAAATGATTACTGCCTCCTCGATAAAGAATAGTATCGAGCAACTCACTTCCTTATTTAATGAACACAATACCCTGACTTCTTCAGAAGGGGTCTTATTAATGGAGAGCTTACCGGCCCTCAATGTCGAAATGCTCCGGTCAACTCTAAAACCACTGATGCCTGGTCTGGTTAACCAGGAGGTTATTGACCTGATCAAGCCACTTCTGGCCGATGGACTGAGTCCGCAAGAATTGACGGAACTGTTAAACAAACTAAAGAAACAGGGTAAAGGCGGCAAGGCTATTCAAACGATGGTTCGAAATATGCGCGGCAACCTGATCGAACCGAGTGACGAACCTGACGCTCCCGCCAATGCCCGCTCAAATCTCACGGTCAGCCCGACCGGGGAGAGCGGTACACAGGTGCTGAACGGTAAACAGATTAAAAATTTAGTGGATACTAACTCACCCAAAAATAAAGAAGCTACCCCAGATTACACTAAAATAATGCCCAACGGCCAAAAATACACTGAGGCATTAGCAGAAATGCTTTGGTCATTCCTTAACCGTACCGCTATGAGTAAACTGCCTGTTTCTCCTGCTATTGAAAACCAACTTGAAGTTGCTTCGCGGCAGGCGCTGATACTGGCTGCTTTAAAGAAAAAAGCCGATCTTAGCGTGGTCCAAACTGTCTGGGAACTTTACGATATTCAGCCATACAAAGCCTTTAACTTTACGATAGGAGAGTTACGTGGCCTGGTTGACCGGTGGATAAAGGAGTTAAGTGCGGCGGAAATAAAGGAAATGCTGGACCCTCTACAGGGGATAACCGGAAGCCAGGTCATTAATCTGCTCAAGGCCTTGCAGGATGGTATGGACCTTAAACAAATCAAAGGTCTTTTGAAGCAACTCAAGGAAAAAGGCGCTCTAAATGGACAGGCTATTTACGACCTGGTAATAAAACTACGCGGCAATTTAACGGTACATACCGGTCAGGGCGCACCTGCTCAAGCTACCAAGTCAATCCTGACTCCTCTTTCTCCTCCGGCAGCCAATAAAAAGGACCCGGATAGTGCCGGAAAAAGAATTCTCAATTCAGGCGAAATTCTTTCCCATGTTTCCGGTCGGCTGGGGCAACTAGGTAATCTTGAAGTTGCCCCAGACCTGGGCAAGGTCTACCCTACCGGTCAGGATTATACCGCTTTCGCCGTAGACACCCTCTGGTTGGATTGCTCAGATGTTCCGCGCTATAACGATCTAAAATCCGGGATTGGGGAAACAAAAGCCCAGGGAGAAATGCGCCGAAAACTGGCCCTTAATCAGCTTAAAAGCATTCCTGGAAATGTGCCGGAACTGGTCCAGGCTGTGTTTAATTACAACAGCGGCCAGGCTCACCGGCCTTTTGACTCCGCCGCCACGGAAGATGGCTATAATTTTAGCGGCCATACTGTTGATTCCCACGTTCTCAACGGCAACGGCCAGATTGGAACTCTAGCCCAACTGGCAAACCGGGTAGTTACGAAAGTACCCAAGTGCGGTGTTTGGGCCACTGCTTTTAACACTCTCGTTGAAGCAAATAATGCCATATCACAAATAAATGGGGATATGACTAACCAATGGCCGACCTACCGTACTAACATTGTCACAAATCGCCTTGAAGAATATCATTTTAATAATATTACCGGAGTTAAATTTGAAAAAAATGATGCTCCAAAAGGATCTCCTTATTCTCAGGCAGACATAAACGGCGGTAGGCCGCTTTTCGGCCCGGTAGCTGCGCCGGTAGTGGGCCAGCCACCTTTGGTTTTTAGTGTAGCACCCACTAAGGTCAGGGTTTCGATTGATGCTAAAGCCGAAGCGCCGGGAGGATGGTATGTGGTAACAGGCTTTCCAGAATAAAACAGGAAAAGATTATGGATGATATTCGATCTAAACTAGTAACCTCACCTGTGGATACTCTTACACCAGCCAATCTTGAACTTGTGGTCAGGGTTCTCGAAAGCTTATTTAAAGACAACAGCCTGGATCAGACTCTGGCGCGCTGGGAGAATTACGCCAGCCTAACCCCGGATAAAGCCCAGGCTATTTTGATAGCTTTTGAGGATTTAATTGCCTATCCAGTACCTGATCTACGGGAACTCCTTCTCGAACACGGCTGGGTAAATCTTTTTCACGAAAACGAGGGTAATCCGGTGCTATACAGCCAGGCTGAACATCTGGAATGGCTCAGGAATACAACCAACGAGCTACGCCGTATTTACAAAAATTGCCAGGCATCTGATCGGTAGTGGCGATCACCGGTTGGAGCATAGTATCGGCGGAAGGTTGGCGGTAGAAAAGATAGTTAGCGTCACCGCTTTAGTTTTAATTATTCACATTTAGGAGAGTAACTCAGCTTTACCGAGTCAGCTTTACCCCTTTACCAGCCAGAGCGCTTCGTAAGGGTCCAGTTCAAGCTGGTTGTAGTTCTGGTTCAAATCCAGCCGGTAGGCAGCAGACTGTCCCCAGCGCAGATTTTTCACCCATGCCCCTAACCCCAACTGCTCGATTACCTGGCTGGATATTCGTTGCGGCTGCTCCGAAAAGTTTGCCAGGCCCACAAAAGTGCTGCCCGGATATTTGCGAGCATACCCTAAAACATGAGAGTTGCCGGTCCTGAACGACTCGGCTGGCGTAGCACCGTGTAACTCGCGGATAGCTTTGCGGGCCTTGATTAAAATCTGCATCTGCTGGTAAAGCTGGCCGGGAATAGTGGCCGGATTGTGCCGTTTGGCTGCCCTGGCCCAATCCATGTAAGGCCGGTGCATCCAGCGATTGTCCGCCGCTTTCTCCGGGTCGTTCAGGTAACTATAATCGTTAAACAGGCCAATTTCGTCGCCCATATAGATCAGCGGAATCCCACCATAAGAGAAAATCACGCTGTAGAGCAAAACTATACGCTGGATGGCAACTTTTATTGCGGCCTGGTTGCCCGCCTGGACCGCTTTTTCGAGTCCGGCCAGTGAAGCAGTCATACCGCTAATCCGGCCATCACCGGTACGGGGATTATACTGGAAAATGGCTCCGCTGGCATACGAATAAGGAAATTCGCCGGAGTAAAAAGAGTTTAAAAACTGACGGTGCAGAAAAGCATTCTCGCCCACCGCCGCTGAGGTTTCGTCGGTAATGGCCCAGCCAATATCATCGTGGCAGCGCACATAGGTAATCCAGGTCGTGAGATTGGGTGTCGCCGGAATGTGTTCCAGGGTCATATTCATCAAGTCTACTTTCTGGCTCGCCAGGGAACTCCACAACTGGACCATCAGGGAATTATTATAGGCAATTTCACACTCTTTGCCGGTGTGCTGGCCGGTTCCCAGGTAATGTATCAAATCGGAAGGCGCGACAATAGCTTCCGCTTTGAAAATAACCCCCGGCGCAACTATCCGGGCCAGCGACCGGAAAGCCTGCAAGATTTGGTAGACTTCCGGCTGGTTCTGGCAGTTAGTGCCAGGCCGCTTCCACATAAAAGGCACAGCATCCAGCCGGAGTATATCCACGCCCTTGTTCGCCAGGAATAGCATATTTTCGAGCATTTCTCGGAAGACCGCCGGGTTGGTAAAGTTTAAATCCCACTGGTACTCGTAAAAAGTCGTCCAGACCCACTTGCCGCTTTGGCCCATGTCGGGATAGAAAGAAAAACTGCCCGGTTTGAAATCCGGGAAAACCTCCGGCAAAGTTTGCTCGAAAGCATCTGGAAGGCGGCGGTCATCGAAAATGAAGTAATAATCCCGATATTGGGGATTTCCGGCCATGGCCTGCCTGGCCCAATAATGTTCTTTGGCCGTATGGTTGACTACCAGGTCAATGCACAGGCTCATGCCTCGTTCGTGCATGGCCGAGGCCAGTTGTTGCAACTCGGCCATGCTGCCCAGTTGCGGGTCAACTTCCCGGTAATCTTCCACGGCGTAACCGCCATCGTTCTGGCCGGAACGCGGTTTCAGAAGTGGCATTAGATGAATGTAATTCAAGCCCAGTTCATCCATGTAATCGAGCTTGTCATGAACACCAGCCAGGTTCCCCGCGAATTTATCAACATAATAAATCCCGCCGACCATACTTTCCCACTGGAACCAATCGGGGGTAATTTCCCGGCTGAGGTCCAGCTTCTTTAAATCTTCGGGCCGGTTGAGATAATATTCTACCAGCAGGCGGGCAATTGTCTCCAATTCCAGGCTGAAGGCCGGGTGCTGGCTGTAAATGGCCGCGAAAGCCTGGTAAAAGTCAGCGAAATATCTTTCCAGGCGAAGCCGGAAAATATCACAATCACGCCGGGATACTTCAGGGCCAGCGTGTAAGGCTGGTTCTATCTTCTCCCAGAAGGTCTGGAAAGTTTCCCTCAAACTATCGGGTATATAAAGCTGGGTCTGCATGGTAAGTGGTTCACTTCGTTTCTAAAGTTTTGGACTGCCGGTAGTGTTGCGTTCGATTAACTCGGTATTCAGCCGGATAAGTTCGGGTGGTTTTTGGGGATTTTCGATTTGCTCCATGAGCATAGTAAGCCCCATTTCGCCCATTTGATACATCGGTTGTTGAATGGTCGTCAATTGCAGCCATTCCGATAATTCAATTCCATCAAAGCCTATAATCGAAAGGTCGCCCGGTACGGCCAGTTTCAGGGTGCGGGCTGTTTCCAGAGTGCCAAGAGCTTGAACATCCGAGGCGGCAAATATGGCCGTGGGTGGGTTCTTCAGGCCAAGCAGCCGGGCCGACGCGGCCCGCCCGCCCTGGCGGTCCCAACTGGATATTTCGACTAATTCAGGCTCAAAATCTAACCCGGCTTCACCCAAAGCCCGGTGAACGCCGATCAACCGGTCGTTGGCCTGATTAAACTTAAAATTACCTTCGATTTCCCCATTGATAAAACCAATCCGCCGGTGGCCCTTATTCAGCAAGTGCTTCATCGCGTTATAAGCCCCATCTACGTTATTGATTACAATCGAGGTCAGGGAAGGGTTGTAGGCATCTACCAGGATAGTCGGTATTTGAACACGGCTTATATTGGGAATGTACTTGTCTTTGAGTGAAAGTGAAACTATTAGCAAGCCATCCACTTTCCGGCTCATCGGCAGTCGCCTGAAACAATCGTCGCGCTGCTCGTCATTCTTAATATTGTAGATCACCATTTCATAGCCCAGGCGGCTGGTGCTGGCCTCGATACCTCTTAGGACTTCGATTGAAAAAGGACGTGTAAAAAACGGAATAATAACTGCCAGCGTTCCTGTGTCGTTACGCCCCCTGTTCATGCTACGAGCAATTGGGTCGGGCGTATAGTCCAGTTGCTTGATAGCAGCCTGCACTCGTTGGCGGGTACTATCTTTCACAGCCGGGCTGTTGTTCAAGACACGCGACACGGTTCCAAGTCCTACCCCGGCCAGCTTTGCCACATCATAGATAGTTATCGCCATTATTCCTCTTTAGACTTCTATCAATTATGGAAGCAGTTCCACAGAATTTGCCTGAAATGATATTTAAAATACCATAATTCGTTTAGGATGTAAATAGTAAAGGTTGATTCGTTGAACGTTTCAAATTTTTACTGGCGACGAAATATATATTTTTACAGATTTATCCCATTACAAAGCCTTAACTGACAATGTTAACCTAATCTTAACGGAGATAAGCCAAAATATATCGAGAGTTGCCTATTTACAAATTTATCAGAATATGATATTGTTGAAAGCACAATGTGGAAGCGTTTCCAAAAAAAACGCAACTACAA
Organism: Chloroflexota bacterium; assembly: GCA_043727245.1. Lineage (GTDB taxonomy): Bacteria > Chloroflexota > Chloroflexia > Chloroheliales > Chloroheliaceae > 54-19. The sequence goes on from JAYSYV010000092.1 coordinate 5,918, forward strand.
TATTGCCAAGTGTTAGAGACACTGTTTTCAACTCTATAACTCAATATACCAGGCATATGCCTCTATAGTTTATCAGGAATAGAAGAAGATTTTTGCTAATCCCGGCTTCCAACTTATGCAATTTTTCTAAATCATTATCTGCTAATCTATAGTGAGTCTATTCTCTAAGACTAGATTTACGCAATGCATAACTAAGGCAAGTTAATATCCAAAGGAGGATCAGATGTCCGATGAATCTAAAAAGAAACTAAGTCGTCGCAAGTTCGTTGCCCTAACGGGTGGAACTGTGGCGGCTAGTGGTCTTTTAGCAGCTTGCGGTGATAACACCGTTGCCCCCGCTGCTGCAACTACCGCCGCTGCGACTACCGCCGCTGCTGCGACTACCGCCGCTGCTGCAACTACCGCCGCCGCTGCGACTACCGCCGCCAGTACTGCAACTACCGCCGCCGCTGCAACTACTGCTGCCGGTACTACAACTACTGCTGCCGCTGTCGCTTCCGGTCCGACCGATTTCACCAAAGTTGGTCAGGAACTAGGCGACGCCTTTGCCGGGAAATATAAAGGTAAAACGGTCAGTGTTTTACACGGTTTGGCAGCCGATGAAGAGCGAAAGTTTGTCGCCTGCTTTGCTGATTTCCAGGCCAAGACCGGCATTACGGTCAAACTTGTTTCCGGGGCTACCGTTGAAGCCTACAACGTCAAGGTTCAGAGTGGTACTATAGAAGATGTTGTGAACTTCCCTCAGCCCGGTACGATGGCCCTGTATGCCCAACAAGGCAAAGTAGTTGATCTCACTAAAGTCATCAATCCTGCCTGGTTGAAAACGATTTACAACCAGGGCTTTATTGATACCAACACGGTGACTGGCACTGGTGGCACCAAGATTTTGGGTGGCATCTTCCAGCGTGTTAACTTCAAGAGCGCCGTGTGGTATCCCAAAAAGGCTTTTGATGCGGCTGGCTACAAGGTGCCTACTACCTGGGCCGAGCAGCAAGCCCTGATGGACCAAATCGTCAAGGACGGTGATACGCCGTGGGCTATCGGTATTGGAAGTGATGCCGCTACCGGCTGGCCGGCCACCGACTGGATTGAAGACATCATGCTGCGCACGACCACCCTGGAAAACTACGACAAGTGGACTGCCGGGACTTTGGCCTTCACCGACCCGGTAGTCAAAAATGCTTTCCAGAAGTTGACGGACATCTGGTTCCAGGACAAGTATGTCTACGGCGGACGCAAAACAATCGCCACAACCGCCTTTGGCGATGCTCCGAAACCAATGTTCGATGATCCGCCGAAAGCCTGGTTGCACCGGCAGGGCAGCTTTATCACGACCTTCTTCGAGAAGATCAAACCGGGTGTAAAAGCTGGGGTAGATTACGACTTCTACTACCTGCCGCCGATTGACACCCAGTACGGCAAGCCGGTCCTGTTCGCTGGTGACTTGTTCTCGTTGTTTAATGATCGCCCTGAAAGCCGGGCGGTAATTCAGTTCCTTACCACTTACGAATCGATCCAGCCCTGGATTAAGATCGGTGGTGGGGCGCTTTCACCGCATAAGACCGCCAACCTGGCGGACTACACGACTGACCTTGAGCGCAAATTAGCCCAGTCCATTCTGAATGCTACGAGCGCCCGTTTTGATGGTTCTGACCTGATGG
>JAYSYV010000093.1:0-2452 GCA_043727245.1 Chloroflexota bacterium
TTCTTAAAGACAATGGTCGGCTGGCGCAGTCTGCCGGTTCCAGCCATTAAACCGGGCCGCGACCTGATTAAACCGAAACTGACCCCTACGGCCCAGCCACCGGTTGTTCCAAATGGCGCTGCCGGTAAAACCGTGGCCTATTTCATCCAATGCCTGACCGACCGGCTTTACCCGGATATGGCCGCCTCTACGGTCGAGATTTTGCAAAAATTGGGTTGTAAAGTGGTAGTGCCGGAGAGTCAGCATTGCTGTGGCCTCCCCAACCTGGATAGCGGCGACAAGGCCGGGGCTATCGTGCTGGCTAAACAAACTATTGAAACCCTGGAAAAAGCCGAAGCGGATTACATTGTCACCGGGGCGGCCAGTTGCGCCATAATAATGCTACATGATTACCAGCATATGTTTGAAGGCATGCCCGAATGGGCCGCCAGGGCCGCGAAGGTGTCTGAAAAGGTTATGGACTTTATTACTTTTATGGATAAAGTGGTCAAGCTGCCTGCCGGAGCTTTAGCCGCACCCTATGACGCGACTGTTACCTACCACAACTTTTGCCAGAGCGGTAATGTAATGGGCTTGCGGGATGAACCGCGCCGTTTAATCCGGTCTCTGGGTATCGAAGTAACCGAAATGGAAGAAAGTAATGTCTGCTGTGGCTTTGGCGGCTCCACTTCAGCCGATTACCCCGAAGTATCCCGGCGCATTTTAGAACGCAAGTTTGGCAACGTGGAAGCCAGCGGTGCTAACGTGCTTGTCACCGATAATCCTGGCTGCGTGATGCATATGCGGGGTGGAGCGGACGCGCAGGGTCGCGACTTCAAAGTGTTGCACATCACCGAACTGGTCGCCGAACAGCTAAGACGTTTCGAGGCTAAATAACATTTTGAGTCAGGGCTACGATCATTATGAATTTATTAGACCTCTAAATTAAGCAAAATCAATTTGCCTACAGAATAAAAGCCTTGACAAGCGGCTGATTTTCGTTATAATTAAATTAACGCACACGTGTGCATATTTAAATTTTGAAGCAATTTTCAGATAAATATCAATCAGACAGTAAATTTCAGGAATTTTTTAGGAATGACGCTCTGAAAATCCGTTAACACACCGCTTAAAATAAATATAAAGTGGGCAAAGAAGCAAGTTTAATAGATATAGCGGTCCACCAGGCCAGAAAGCAAGAAAAAATGACTACCGAAACCCTGGTAAATACCCAATTTAAGAGCGATAAAGAAAACTTTTACATGCGGCATCATAAAATTCAGTCCTTTGCCTCCGCCTCCGAGAAGCGGGATCAATACAAGGCTCGAATTCTGGGACCGGCTACGGTGTGGGACCGTCTGATGGCTCTCGCTCATGTCAATGATGAGTCGGATGCCGAGCTAGAAGGGATGACCCAGCTAGGTCACGCTCTCCAGACTGCCAATGCTATCGCCAATGACGGTCAGGACGAGAATTGGATTATTGTCGGCCTGATTCACGACCTGGGCAAGATTATGCAGGCCGCCGGGGAGAAACCCGAATTTACGGTTGGCGATGTCTACCCGGTCGGCTGCCAGTTTGGCCGCTCGATTGTCTATTACGACTATCTCCAGGAAAATCCCGATTGGAACCACCCGGTCTACAGCACCAAAAATGGGATTTATGAGCCTGAGTGCGGTCTGATGAATGTAACCATGAGTTACGGTCACGACGAATATATTTACCAGATTTTCAAAGACCTCTTGCCCTACGAAATGCTCTGGACTTTACGCCACCACAGTTTCCAGTCGGTCGCCAGTGACTACACTCACCTTATGACTAAAGAAGACAAGGAACTGCGCGAAACCCACATGCGTAAGTTTATGGGGTATGACCTTTACACCAAAGATAAGTACAACGTGGGCGGCCACAAGCTCAAATATTACCAGGAGATTATCGAACGCCGCTACCCTGAACCGATTAACTGGTAAATCGGTAAATATTAGAAACAAAAAACCGGGCCATCCTATTTTCCAGGTGGCCCGGTTTTTTGTTGCACAATTATGCCACTATATACTATCACGCTTCAATAAACCGCTTCATTGGCAGAGTGCGAGGGTGAAGGTGAGGGAGGCCGTTGCCGCAAGCGCTGCGGCCGCACGAAGGTAATTCCAGGCCGTCCAATCGGCCAAGGTAGCGGGACCAGAAGCCGGGGCTGTCGGGGCCGGTTGACATAATCGCTGCCAGCGCCTCTTTTAGGGACATTGAAGATTATCGTCACCAGGAGGCTTCCAACCAGATAGATAAACCTCCTGGTTATTTTTTAATTCCGGGTAGCAAAATAGGTATTAACACTCCTGGGGTGGTGCTGCGCTACTCTGGCGTGTTACCAGGAAAGGCTTTAAAACTTTATTTTGGACTTCTTTATGGTCCAACAAGTCTAACAGCATCTGCATGGCATTTCGTCCCAGTTCAAGCATGGGCTGGTGAAGGG
>JAYSYV010000094.1:0-2451 GCA_043727245.1 Chloroflexota bacterium
GCGTAAGCCGTTATGATTATGCCAGTGCTGCCTACATCAGTATTAAATTCGGTCGCAATGATATGCAATAAAGGGTTGATTACTCTTACGTCCGCCGTTACTACAAAAGCCGCCGCCCCCAGTAAAGTGATGGAAACCGGGGCCGCGGCCACAGCCGCACTTACTGCGACCTCTCCATTTAACTTCAAACTGTTATCTTGTTTCATGTTCCCTTGTGATTTCCCACTAGAATGAGTTTAACCAGCCTAGATTATACATTCCTTTAGTCTAATCTAATTGACACACCGCAAACCATTTAGTAGATTAGCGGTCATATTAAAGTATGAAAACAAAAGGAGTTACCGGATTAATGGTAGAAGCTAAAGTTGCACCGTATGGTTCCTGGAAATCCCCGATTACGGCTGACTTGATAGTCCAGGGTTCGATTGGATTGGGCCAGGTCGAACTGGATGAGGAAGATATTTACTGGCTGGAAGCCCGGCCAACCGAAGGTGGCCGCAACGTGCTGGTCCGGCGCAGTCCTGACGGTCAGCAAACAGATGTAACCCCGGCCCCTTTTAATGTCCGAACTCGCGTCCACGAGTATGGCGGTCAGGCTTATCTGGTCCACCGGGGCGAAGTATTCTTTGTCAATTACACCGACCAGCGCCTGTACCGGCTAAGTCCCAGTCAGCCGCCCCGGCCAATAACCCCACCGACCGAAAGCGGGTTCCGCTATGCCGACCCGGTATTTGATGAAGCCCGCCAGCAACTAATTTGCGTGCGCGAGGACCACTCCCGACCCGGCCAGGAAGCGGTCAATACCATTGTCGCCGTACCGCTTGAGACAAATGATGGTGGCAAAGTGCTGGTCAGCGGCAACGATTTTTATGCCAATCCCAGGGTCAGCCCCGATGGCAAAAACCTTTCCTGGCTGACCTGGAACCATCCCAACATGCCCTGGGATGGCAGCGAGGTCTGGGTCAGTCCGATACAATCGGACGGCAGCCTGGGCCAAGAGGAACTGGTTGCCGGTGGCCTTGAAGAGTCAATTTTCCAGCCGGATTGGTCCCCCGATAACACTCTTTACTTTGTATCAGACCGGACGGGCTGGTGGAATCTCTACCGCTGGCAGGGCGGCCAGGTTCAAGCGCTGGCCGAAATGGAAGCCGAGTTTGGCGTACCCCAGTGGGTCTTTGGTCTGAGTACCTATACTTTCGAGTCGGCTGACAGTCTAATTTGCACCTACTTTGAAAAAGGAACCTGGCATCTGGCCCGGCTAGATACTTCCAGCAGACAGTTGACCGAACTAAAAACGCCTTTTGCCGATTTTGGAGGCATTAACCTGGCTCAAGGTTACGCGATTATGGGCGTGGCCCGGATTACCGAACCCAGGGCTATTGTGCGGTATGAGCTGGCGAGTGGTAATTTTGAAGTCCTCAAAAGCGCCAGCCAGTTAAAAACTGACCCTGGTTATTTTTCCAGACCGGTCGAAGTTGAATTTCCGACCGAGAACGGCCTGACCGCCTTTGGCTATTTCTACGCTCCCAAAAACCAGGATTTTAGCGGACCGAACGGCGAACGTCCGCCGCTTTTGGTCCAAAGCCACGGTGGCCCCACTTCTTTTAGCTCAGACTCTTTCGACCTGAGAGTGCAGTATTGGACCAGCCGGGGCATTGGCGTACTGGATGTAAATTATGGCGGCAGCACTAATTATGGACGGGCTTACCGCCAGCGCCTTAACGGCCAATGGGGTATAGTGGACGTAGACGATTGCGTAAACGGTGCTAATTACCTGGCCCAGAAAGGGCTGGTTGACCAGGAACGCCTGGCGATAGAAGGCGGTAGCGCAGGCGGATATACCACGCTCTGCGCCATAACTTTCCGAAAAGTCTTCAAGGTCGGAGCCAGCCATTTTGGAGTGAGCGATGCCGAAGCCCTGGCCCTGGATACCCACAAATTCGAGTCGCGCTATCTCGATAGCATGATTGGCCCCTATCCTGAAAAACAGGCGCTCTATAAGGAACGCTCCCCGATTAACTATACCGACCAGTTAAACTGCGCTTTAATCCTGTTTCAGGGGTTGGAAGATAAAGTAGTGCCGCCCGACCAGGCCGAGAAAATGTTTGAGGCCGCCAAAGCCAAAGGCTTACCGGTCGCTTATCTGCCTTTCGAGGGAGAGCAACATGGTTTCCGGCGGGCCGAAAATATCAAAAGGTCGCTGGAGGCCCAGCTATACTTTTTCTCTAAAATCTTTGGTTTCGAGGCAGCCGACCCGGTTGAGCCGTTCAAAATCGAGAATCTGTAGAAAACAAGGCCGGTTTTGAAAGAATCAAAACCGGCCTTGTTTTCAAACTGGTTATTACCTATCGGCAAAGTCGCCAGGTTAAATTTATTTTTCGGTAGTCCTTACATCCTGTAAGGTTTTATTTGAGGCCAACAACTTCTTAAATCCGCTTTCAGCCAGAGGCC
>JAYSYV010000095.1:0-7560 GCA_043727245.1 Chloroflexota bacterium
AATTATTGGAAGCTGTAGACAATTCTTTAAGCCTCACATTACATTAACAAAAAGGCCGCTCCTACCACATAGGAGCGGCCTTTTTTATTCAAATTCCCCTCCAAATAACTGTACTAAAGTACAGGCCGCTTCGCCCAAATAGCGGTTGCGTCTTTCTTGTCCGCTGAGTATAGTGATAACAGTCCTCCTATATTGCTGTCTCTATTTTCAAGGAGTTATTTTATGACCATGACCAAACCGGACCGCGCCGAACAGCTTGATGGCTCACTGGCAGGCTGGCAATCCGTAGCTACCCTGGACCAGGTAAAGGCTAAAGGCAGCCTGACCGTACACACTGACGGCCATGTAATTGTCCTCTTTCTATTCGGCGGCCAGGTTTACGCCGTGGATAATCGCTGCCCGCATATGGGTTTTCCGCTGGATAAAGGGACCGTGCGCGAAGGTATTCTGACCTGCCACTGGCATCATGCCCGCTTCGACCTGGCTAGTGGCGGCACTTTCGACCAATGGGCCGACGATGTACGCAGCTTTCCGGCTAAGGTTGAAGACAATGAAATCTGGCTTGATTTACGCCCAGTAGGGGATTACCGGGCGCGTATGCAAAAACGGTTGCAGGACGGATTGGAACGTAATATCCGGCTGGTAGTGGCTAAAAGCGTCCTGGGTTTACTGCAGAATGAGGCTAACCGCGATAATGCCGCTACGGTTCCTTTTGGAATCGGCCTGGATTATGGCGCTCGTAATCGCCGAGCGGGCTGGTCTACCGGCCAGACCATCAATACACTTTTGATTAATCTACTGCCACATCTTGAAAATGACGACAAACCGAGGGCGCTCTACATCGGCCTGAACGCGGTTGGCCGGGATTGTAACGGGCAACCGGCCCGCTTTGCCCTTGACCCACTCCCGAATTTCTCGACCGATTTGCCTACCCTTAAAAAATGGTTTCGCCAATTTGTAGAAGTGCGGGATAGCGAAGGAGCCGAACGCTGCCTGGTTTCGGCTATCGAAGCCGGGCATCCTGCTTCCACTATCGCCGATATGCTTTTCGCGGCGGCCACCGACCACCGCTATATGGATACCGGCCATCTAATGGACTTTACCAACAAAGCTTTCGAGGCGCTCGACCGGGCTGGATGGAACTATGCGCCTGTTGTGCTGGCTAGTCTGGCTCCGGCCTTTGCCGAGGCTCCCCGGTTAGAGGAAACCAATGCATGGCAGCAGCCCGTCAATCTAGTGGCTATTTTGAACGAAGCCTTTGCCCATTTACCCCAGGCTATTGAGAGTGGGGCAGGACGCACCTGGGATTTGGCGGCTAACTGGGTCGGGCTGATTGAAACGGTGTTAGATGATGACCCCCAGGCTACCAGTGACGCTCTTTTGAAGGCGTTGGCCGAGGGCGCGACTTTCGAGGAATTGGCCCAGGTAGTCGCTTACGGGGCTATCCAGCGAGTGGCCCAGTTCCATATCTCTAACGAGTTTGGTGACTGGAATACGGTCCACCACACCTATACTTACACTAACGCCCTGCACCAGGCCATGCGCCGCAGCCCTTCGCCGGAGCTTTTACGGGGAGTCTGGGATGGCGCTATGAGCATCTACCTGGACCGCTTCCTGAATATTCCGGCCACCCGCTTGCCGCAACTGGACCCTACCACCGCCAGAGGACTGGACCCGGAAGGACTGCTGGAAAGTTTGCTGGAACTGTTCAATCGACAGCAGCAGGTCAACCAGGCCGGGGAACTGGTAGCCCGCTATCTCTCCACCGGCGCGGACCCGGTTCGTTTAATCGCTACCCTGGGTAAGGCGCTAATGCGAGAAGATGCCGGGTTCCACGCTTTGCAATGTGTCGAAGCGTCCACCCGGCAGTATTACTCACTGGCAAGCCGCCCAGAAACCGCCCCGGTAGCTTATCATGCCCTGGTTGCGGCGGCCCGCTTTATGGGAGCGCATTTCCCGACACCTCGCTCGGCTAACCAGACTTACCAGATTGCTTTGCGCCTCCAACGCGGCGAGAAAATCTTTGAAGAATAATTTAAAGAATTAAATATTAAAAACCGTCTTTCGAGGCGGTTTTTTATTTTCTTTTTGAAAGACAGTTATTGGGCGATAAGCCCTGACGACGGTGCAATTTGTCACATTCTTTCCGCGCCCGGTCTGATAGACTTGTAAAGTGTAGTAGTCGGGTTTATTCGTAAGGATTCAGGTGATATGTGTACTCTAATAAGCCGAAAAAAACCTCGTCCCGTACCGCTAAACCATTGCGGAGATGGGCCGATTTGCTTATTTGCCTGGTCTTACTTGGAATTGTTGGCCTGCCAATTTATCTGATTCAAAACGGTATCTTTTCCCAGGCGTACCAGGTTGGAACGGAAATCTCTTATGGGAACTTTCAGATAGAGGTTTTCCAGGTTAATTATAAACCGGGCCAGCCGGAAAATAATTTGCTGTTTTGCAATGCCGGGTTGGTGGAAGTGGAAGTCGCGGTTAAGCTAAAGTCAGTTAATTTATTCGCTGACAGCGAAAAGATAAGTGCGGACCAATTTACTTTAATTAATTCTAAAACCGAGCGGCTGTATATCCAGCCGACCATTAAGAACAAACGCCAACTGGCCTTTCAGGACGAAATCATGCACGTAGGTGATAATAATCGAGGCTGGTTGACTTTTTGCCCGTTTGAAAAGCCGGGAAATTTACAACTGCAGTTTCTGCCGGGACACCCCGGTAAAGGCGTGATAAAGTTAAAAATAAACCTCGGAGAACCGGTCATTGTAACGGCAAGTGTGCTATAATCAAGTTAAGAACATTTGTTTGTGAAATGAAACCAAAGAGGTCAGCTTATGGGCAAAACCCTGGTTATTGTTGAATCTCCGGCCAAAGCTAAAACTATTACCCGCTTTCTGGGAGCGAATTATACGGTACGAGCTTCCATGGGCCATGTCCGGGACTTACCGGCTAAAGAACTGGGCGTGGATGTCACCAGCGGCTCTTTTAAACCGACTTATGTCGCCGTTATGGGCCGCTCCAAGACTATTAGCGAAATAAGAAGCCTGGCTAAAGACGCGACCGATGTCCTGCTGGCGACTGACCCTGACCGGGAAGGTGAGGCTATTGCCTGGCATATTGTCGCGGCGGCTGGGCTGGGTCGAGGCCAGCAGCGCATTAGCCGGGTGGAGTTTCACGAAATCACCGAGCGGGCCATTACCGCCGCCATTAACCACCCCCGCCAGCTTGATATGAACCTGGTAAACGCTCAACAAGCCCGCCGCATCCTGGATAGGTTGGTCGGTTACAAATTGAGTCCGCTGCTATGGAAGAAAGTCCAGAAAGGGACCAGCGCCGGGCGCGTCCAGAGCGTGGCTTTGCGGATTGTAATCGAGCGAGAACGCGAAATCGAAGCTTTTGTACCGCGTGAGTTCTGGATTATCGAGGCTGACCTGGCCCGGTCGCCTTTTTCCAAACTGAAAGCCGATATTTTCCGGGCAGCCCTGTGGAACCCTAAAGACAACCGCCGCCACGAATTTAAAAATGGCGAACAGGCTGGCGAAGTCGTCGCGAAACTGGAAGGGGCCAGTTGGACTATAGGCAAAGTCACGAAAAAAGAAGGGCTTCGGCGACCCAGCGCTCCCTTTATTACCAGTACTTTGCAGCAGGAAGCCGCCCGGAAACTGCGCTTTAAGACCCAGGACACCATGAAGATTGCCCAGCAACTCTATGAAGGGGTCAGCCTGGGGCCGGAAGGCAGTCAGGGTTTGATTACCTATATGCGGACCGACAGTACCCAGGTGGCTTCGGAAGCTCAGATGGCCGCCCGTGATGTTATAAAAGAACGCTTTGGACCCGATTACCTGCCCGACAAGCCGCCTTTCTATGCCAAGAAAGCCAAAGGCGCTCAGGAAGCCCACGAAGCTATCCGGCCTACCAAACCGGGCCGCCTGCCTGAAGTGGTTAAAGCTTATCTTACTCCGCCCCAGTTCCGGCTCTACCAGCTTATCTGGCGGCGCTTTGTTGCCAGCCAGATGGCCCCGGCCCGGATTGAGCAGACGGCAGTAGATATTGCCGCTCGACCCCTCCCAAAGCTTGCACCACCCGAAGTTTATCCCTTCCGGGCCAGCGGTGAACGAGTAATTTTCCCCGGCTTCCTGGCGGTCTACCGCGAAGGCCAGGGTGATAACGAAGAAGAAGATGATACCAACCCGGCAGCTAACCGGGAAGGCGGTCTGCCAAAGCTTGAGGCGGCTAATCCGCTGGATTTACTAAAGCTGGAGCCGGAGCAGCATTTCACTGAGCCGCCGCCCCGTTTTGGGGAGGCCAGCCTGATAAAAGTCCTGGAAGAACTGGGCGTGGGCCGACCCAGCACTTACGCCACTATAATGTCAACCATTCGGGACCGGGGCTATGTTATCGAAACCAAAGATGGCAAAGAGCGTAAGTTTCACCCGACCATGTTGGGCCGGGCGGTCAACGATTTGCTGGTAGCTCGGTTTCCCGACCTCCTGGATGTCCAGTTTACAGCCAGGCTGGAAGGTGAACTGGACGAGGTGGCCGAAGGGAAACTTGCCTGGACACCGCTGGTTGCTTCAGTTTACGGCCCGATGATGGAGCAACTCGCCAGGGCCGAGCGCGAAGTCGGCAAGATTGAAGTTCCTGCCGAAGATTTGCCGATACCGGAGAAACCTGCCGGGAAAAGTTATGGCCGCTCCGGTTCAGGCAGTTATAAGCGTCCCAGCCGCTCAAAATCCGGTACATATGAGCGCAAGGCCGAAGCCCCGGTCAAACCGTGGGAACCGGCTACCGCTTCCACCACCAGACCGCGCCGTGCCACCCGCACCGCTGCCGCTTCTGATGAAAGTACGCCGGTTAAAACGCCTACGCGCCGCAAGACAGCGGTGAATGCTAAGGTGGCCCCAGTTGAAAATCCCTCATCGGTTGCGGTTAAAACGGCTCCCCCGGCGGTGGCAACCTCTACCGAAACCTGCCCGATTTGCCAGCAGCCGATGGTCCATCGTAAAGGGCCATATGGCGAGTTTCTGGGCTGTACCGGCTATCCAAAGTGCAAAGGTACTCGTAAGCTCTAAGTTATTGGAATCAAAAACACCACTTTTTTTTTGAAAGGTGGTGTTTTTAGTTAGAAACTAATTCTTCTCAATTTCGCGAGCCAGCAAGATCGCTTCGGCAATCTCGCGCATGCTCTTGCGAGTATCCATACTCAGTTTCTGAATCCGGCGGAAAGCGTCAGCTTCTTTGAGGCCGTACTGGTCCATCAGAACGCCTTTAGCCCGTTCGATGACCTTACGAGCTTCCAGGGTTTCTTTCAGGTCGCCCATTTCTTTTTCGAGTTCGCGGAACTCGCGGAAGCGGCTTAAAGCAACTTCAATGGCGGGCATTAATTCATCCTGGCGGAACGGTTTCACAATATATCCGACTACGCCGGCTTCCCTGGCCCCGGAAACCAGTTCTTGCTGGCTGTAAGCAGTTAAGAGCAGGACCGGCGCGATTTTTTCTTCCGTCAATACACGAGCCGCCTGGATGCCATCCATCTCCGGCATTTTGATGTCCATTATCACCAGGTCCGGCTTTAGTTCACGGGCCAGGTTGATGGCCTGCCGACCGTCACCGGCTTCACCGACTACCAGGTAGCCAAGACCGTTTAACATCTCTTTCAGGTCCATTCGGATAATCGACTCGTCATCGGCAATAACTACTCTGGTTTGAGCCACCTTAGAAACTCCCTCTTTTTGAGGCCGCACGCTTTGCACTGTTACCATAATTGTTCTAAAACCCCTTTCGGCTTGATGCCAATTCCACTACAGCGGGGGTGTTTACAGTGCGACTCCGGCGGCGCGATTAGTAATTTTAAGATACCTATAATTGCTTATATTTAACCTGGACCAATAATCAAATAATTTGATTACAAAAACAATTATACACCACTTAGTAAATTATGGCAATTTGCATAATTGCCATTCCTCTTTGGGCAATTTGCACATATAACCCTCATTTCTAGCATTAAATTCTGGCTAACTGCCTGAGATGTGGTATTAGTTGTTATAAACAATGGGCTAAAGTCAGGTTGTCGACTAAATTATTCAGGGCAATAGACTATAATATTAACCAAAACTATCGCTATTTGTAACTTATTCCAAATCACAAGTTAAAAAAACACATGAAGCTCTAATGTAGATTATCCAGTCGCCTGAAAGTGGTAGTTTTAATACTCCAAAGTATTCAGGCGACTTTTATTAATTCAGTGGGACGACGTGCGAAGGTTTACGTGGGAAAAGTATATCCAGCAGGACACCACCACCGTTATTAGCCGCACAATCGGGGTAAGCGTAGCGCAATTCTTCCAGACTGCGCCGCCCGAAAAGTAATTCCAGGAAAGTTAAACCCGGAAAAAGCCCATCACCTTCCTGGTAAGTAGCCGCCTGGTAGGGTACAACCTCTTTGAGTTTGCCATTTTCAAAATTGAGCGAAATATTATTGGTATAAAAGTTCAAACGCAAGGCTCCGGTATGGTTTTCCATCACACTACCCACCAACCTTCTTTCCAGGACGGGCCGGATATGCATCAGGAAAGCTGGCAAATCGGCCACCCGCACGTAAAATGCGTAGGGTGGGAAAGTCCGGCTAAAAAGGTTGCCCAGGGCCGTGTAGACCGGGTGATATTCGCCAAAACTAAAGCTTAGTGAAACCAAAGGCTCTTTGCGAGTTTTGTTTACATCTTCCGCCATGGCCTTGAAGGCCCGCAAAAGAAAGATACTCACAGCCCGCAGGGAATAGCCCTGTCTGACTGCTAATTCGTGAACTACCAGCGGCCCGTCAATCTGCTGGCCGGGTATAACTTCGGTATAACCGGCTACCTCCCCCGCCAGAGTTTCCACAATGAAAAACTGATAGTAGGCCACCGATTTGTCATTGTTGTGGCTCAGTTCGTAGTGCCATTCGGTCTGGTCCTTTATCCGCGAAACCAGGCTGGATGAACAGTTAATATTATACAATTCAGCCAGGACCGGCATATCGGCCAGGGTTGCCGGGCGCAGCCGGAAAATTTCTTCCTTACCGGCTTCCAGCTTTGGCACACTATGCCATTCCACCCGGCGGCCACCAGCTAAATCCAGGCCCATCGAATAACCGTACTGACGGTAGAAATAGGGAATACCGGTAATTACCTGGACCATCTCGCCCCTGGACGCGCTCAGGGCATGGATAATTTCAAATTGAGTCCGAACCAGCCCCTTTCTCCGGTAATCCGGGTCAGTCCCTACGATTTCAGGTCGCCCGACCCGGAAAGGCACTCCCCCAAAACTCCAGGTTTGCGAAATCAGGTTCAGGCTTGAAACAACTTTACCGCCTCTATTTTCATCAATTGCAATCAAAAAATCGTTGGCTTTAGTAGTAGGATGCCCGCCCGACATAAATTCCCTGGTCCAATTTGCCACATAAATATCGGGTTCGGCTGATGAGGAATGAATTCGACCGTTAAATTCAGCCAGGGCTTCGGCATCACCGGACCGACCCCAGCGCAAGACTATACCCTCGCCTAGCTGGCGAGGTAAA
>JAYSYV010000096.1:0-7551 GCA_043727245.1 Chloroflexota bacterium
CCCTCCGGCCATCCGGGCTTTGATGGACGATAACAAGCAGACGAATCAGCAGTTGGGCAACAAAACCAACGATATGCGCGACATCTACCGCCAGACCGCCAACTTCTGGGTGGGCGAGTCGGCTGACAAGACCCGTAGTTCTTTCGAGAGTCGGATTGTACCTCGCTTTGAGGATATGCTCGATGTCTTGAACAAGATTGTTGAGTTGGGCTTTGATTGGGTCGAAGATGCTGTCAAGTTTGAATCTTCCCTCGGCGTATAATTAGCGCCCTGTAAAGTAGGAAAAAAGGAAGACCGGGATAATTTCCCGGCCTTCCTTTTTTAATGCCAATTTTCAACTTGAAACTCTTTGTATACAGCTATTTTATGGATTAAATCAGCGAAAGCTATCAAAATTCTCTTGCATGAAACAAAATTTCATGTAAAATGAAAATGGTGAAACTTTGTACAAGGTTGTAAACTTTGCTTGAAGCTATGTATGAGGTATAATCCCCCTTTAACCGCTCATAGCAATATTTCAGTAATTTTTGGTCATTCCATTATCCTGATTTCCGTTAGAGCAATGAAGCTATAAGGGGATTTTAAAGCATAGACGCTATAAGGAGGATATCCGATGCAGACTCTGGATAAAAACGTTTCTGGCGCAGGTTTTGGCTCCGGTGATATTATTGACCTGAGTAGGGCAGCCCATAATCTGTCCATACCGGTACTGTTCGAGGAAGCGGTTGCCAACCACGAGGGTATAGTAGCCGAGGGCGGCCCCCTGGTGGTTAAGACAGGCAAATATACGGGCCGTTCACCCCAGGACAAGTTTATTATCAAAGAGCCTTCCAGCGAAAACCACGTTGACTGGAAGGCCAATAAACCTTTCGATGCCGCTAAATTCGACGCTTTGCAGGAGCGCGTAAGCGAACATTTGAAAGATCGCAAGGTCTATGTCCAGGACTTATTTATCGCGGCCCATCCCGATTACCGTTTGCCTATCCGGGTGATTACCGAGTTTGCCTGGCAGAATATTTTCGCCAGTAATTTACTTATCCGGCCTACCGAAGAAGAGCGTGCCAATTTCCAGCCCGAATTTACCGTACTGGATGCGGCTACCTTTCAAGCTGTGCCGGAACGGGACGGTACGCGCACCGAAACTTTCATTCTCCTCAACTTTGCTAAAAACCTGGTGCTGATCGGTGGGACCGAGTATGCCGGTGAAATCAAAAAGAGTGTCTTTACTATTCTCAATTACCTGCTGCCGCTCAAGGGCGTAATGTCCATGCATTGCTCCTGCAATTATGGCCCGCAAAACGATGTGGCGGTTTTTTTTGGTCTTTCCGGTACTGGCAAAACCACTCTTTCAGCCGACCCGGAGCGCACCCTGATTGGCGATGACGAGCATGGCTGGGGCGAGGACGGGGTTTTCAATTTCGAGGGTGGTTGCTACGCCAAGGTTATTAAACTGAGCGAAAAGGCCGAGCCTGAGATTTATAATACTACTCGCCGCTTTGGCACAATCCTGGAAAATGTAGTGATTGACCCCATAACTCGCAAGTTGGACCTGGGTAGCGAAGCTCTGACCGAAAATACTCGCGCCGCTTATCCGCTGGAATTTATTCCCAACATGGACCTCAAAGGCCGCACCGGTCATCCCACCAATATCTTCTTCCTGACCGCCGATGCTTTCGGGGTGTTACCGCCTATCTCCAAACTGAGCGAAGAACAGGCCATGTACCAGTTCCTCTCCGGTTTTACGGCCAAACTGGCCGGGACCGAGCGGGGCGTTACCGAACCCCAGGCGACCTTTAGCACCTGTTTTGGCGCTCCCTTTATGGTGCATAATCCATCAGTCTATGCCGAACTGCTGGGCCAGAAAATCCGCCAGCATGAGGTTAAGTGCTGGCTGGTCAATACCGGTTGGAGTGGTGGGTCTTACGGTGTAGGCCATCGCATGAGTATTCAACATACTCGCGCCCTCATTCGGGCGGCCCTGAACGGCGAACTGGACAGTGTACCGACCCAGGTTGACCTGACCTTTGGCCTGGTCGTTCCCCAGAAATGCCCCGGCGTACCCTCGAACGTGCTTAATCCGAGGGATACCTGGGCTGACCCGGCGGCCTACGATGCCAAGGCTCAGGAACTGGCAAAAATGTTCAACGAAAACTTTAAAAAATACGCCGATGGCGTGAGTGAGGCCGTTCGTAACGTTGCCCCGGTCGTGAAGTAGCCAGTAGTCAGAAGATAGGTTTCAGAGGCAATAAAACTAAAAAGGTGGGACAGCCCCACCTTTTTTAGTTCATGAGAAACAACGCTATTAGCAGCAAAACAATTTTTGGCCGGTAAGATGTAGTTTTTAGTTACATTAGAATAAACAGTTCAGTAATCCGGGTCTGGAAACCAGATTTGTATCTTGCTGAATGGGGCAAGTGGTTCTAAAATAGAATTTAATCTTTTAAAATTGCTTTGGCCGGAAATTCGCCCGACCCAGCTTAATATAACGAAGGCAGGTAGTTCCCATGCCTCATAGAAAAATCAGCTTCCCTGGCTTGCTGCTTATACCTTTCTTGATTGGCGGTTTGCTATTATCGGCTTGTGGTGACGACTCCAACTCGCGTGTGCTTACCCTGGCTTCTCCCGGCCCTTCCGAAAAACCGGTTGGTTCTCCCGGTACGGCAGTCCCGGCGGGTACGACAACTGCCTCCTCAACCACCTCGGAGGCTGGTGCGGCGGCTACTTCTACCCCGGCCATTGTTAAAACGGCCTCGGCTGCGACTGCTGCCGCTACCACCAGGGCGGCTGCCACTTCGGCCCCGGCTAAAACATCCACGCCGCGCCCTACCGTTACGCCTCGTGCGGCTATTAAACCGCCTCAAGGGCTACCCGGTAAACTGGCCTTGCTTGGCCCAGGTAGCGCCCTGTACATTACAAAGTTTGATGGTAGTCAACCGGTGGTGGTTCTGGGTAGCGCCACGGCCCCGCCCAGCCAGACCCAGGATGGGACGGTGGTCCAGTGGCCGACCTGGAGCAAAGATGGAACCAAGCTGGCGGCTATCGGCCTGAACATTAAGGGCGGCCAAATGGCTGGCTCGGATGTTATCGTCACCAATGGCGATGGTAAAAACCCGGTTAAAGTCCAGGAAGGCGCACCTAACCCGCCGGTTTTTATAAGTTGGTCGCCGGACGGTAACTTACTATCGGTGCTGGTCAGTGGTGGCACGACCAATACACCGTTGGAACTTCGTTTGTTGGACACCAGCAAGAGTCTTGCCGCTGCCAAAGCTTCCCAGCGAAAGGTCGCGGAAGGGACCGCTGTTTATACCGGCTGGTCGCCGGACAGTCAGCAACTTCTGATTCATTCCAGCACCACGGTCACAGATAGCGCCCTGGCTTTACTGGCAGCTAAAGATACCCAGGCTCAACCGACAGCATTTAAAGTTACGCCCAGCCTTTTCCGCAGCCCGGCCTTTTCTGCCGATGGTACTCGCCTGGCCTTTGCCGTTTCCAACAGCCAGACCAATAACGAAGATATTTACCTGCAAGATAAAACCGGTAAAGATGCCGGTAAGCTGGACGCTGGCGGCAAAAGGGTAAGTTTTAGCTGGTCGCCCGCCGAATCCAAGCTGGCCTTTAGCTATGCCATTGCAGGTAGCCAGGGGTTGTACAAAGGCATTTCGCTAGCCGAAATTGACCCGAAAGTTACGCCTACCGCCGCCTTGAAGGCTAACCTCCTGGTGGATGAAGACATCACGGCTTTCTTCTGGTCGCCGGATGGCAAAAAGCTGGCCTATGTTACTCTCAATGACACTGCAGATATGCTATCCTGGAAGGTTTATGACCTGGATGCCAAAAAGAGTACCCCTATAACCGAGTGGTTCCCTAGCGACATCTGGGGTCAGCTACTCACTTTCTTCGACCAGTATGCCCAGTCCAACTCGATTTGGTCGCCCGATAGCAAGTCGCTGGTTTTTGCCGGACTGAGCAAGGAGGATTATACCGCCCTGACTCAAGCTGCCCCGTCGGAAAATATCCAACCGATAGTCTATGTATTGCCGGTAGATGGCGCTAATGTTGGTAAACCACAGCCGGTCGGATTTGGCAGTCTGGCTTTCTGGAGCAAATAACTCTAACTTAAAAAGACGGCCTCATTTGAGTAAGGGCCGTCTTTTTATTTTCCCGAACCGGCTTATTTTACCTCATCACCCTGAAGATCATCAAAAGTCTGCTTGTTGATGAACTTGGTCAATTTAACTTTATCTCCTTCCACCATAGTTTCTGCTACGGCAGCGTAACGAGTTCGAGTGCTTTCGCCATTGCCACTGTTAAACATCTTCTTTTTGATGTCACCATCTGGCACACTAACTTTTTTGCGATGTTTGACGCTGTAGAACTCCATTGGTCTTTAACCTCCTGTTTGTTGGTGTTATAGCCAAACTGTTTATAAAGGACACTATAAGTTGACTAACCAGGAAAAGGACAAAATGCGTACTAAAGCAACTAAACTTTCTCAACCAGAAAGTTGAATAGTTACTACCTAAATTTTATCTTAGCAAAGGAAATTGAGGCTGTCAAGCACTTATACACAAATAAACTCCGGACTTGAAAACAGGATTTAATATGTGGGATATTTTGTTAGTAGGAGCGGGCGGATTCCTGGGGGCGCAGGCCCGTTATGGAGTTTCTAACTATGTTTCCCGCAAATTTGGCACGGCCTTTCCCTATGGAACTTACTTAATTAATCTTAGCGGCAGCCTTCTGCTGGGTGTATTTTTGGGCCTGGTGAGCCGAGCTATCCTGGTCGACGAAAGTTATCGCTGGCTGGTTGCGGTGGGGTTTTGTGGCGGTTATACCACCTTCTCGACCTATTCCTACGAAACCCTGACCTTGCTTAGAGAACGAAAACCGTTCGCCGGTCTGGCTGTTTATCTGGTGGGAAGTTATTTACTGGGGCTGCTGGCGGCTTTAGCCGGATTCTGGCTGGGAAACTGTTTCTAAGTTGAGAGGAATTACACTGCTAAAGAGATATTTGATAGTGGGGTTGGGCGGGAGCCTGGGAGCTATAGCACGGTACTGGTTGGGCGGCCTGTTTAAAGTTGGGAACGGTGATTTTCCTCTGGGAACATTTTTAATCAACCTGACCGGCAGCTTTATCCTGGGGCTGTTTCTAACCCTGATTTCGGAGAAATATATTCTGCCGGTAGAGTGGCGTTTGTTTGTCGCGACGGGCTTTGTGGGAGCTTACACCACTTTTTCGAGCCTGACCAACGAAGTGATAACTTTATTACGTCAAGGCTACTGGCCGGTCGGTTTGCTCTATTCGTTAGTTAGTCTGTCCGGTGGCATGTTATGTGTCTGGTTGGGCCTGCTGGTAGCCCGAAAGGTGGCTTTTGGAACTTATTCCCTGAGAGGTCCGGCTCTTGCACAACAACGCCTGCGGGAAAAAGCTAATTCTCCGGTCGAGAGTTTACCTATCGAAGAACACAACGAACTTGACCTGGATTAGACCTCAAGCTCCTATTTATAAGGTCAATTCTTCGCCGGTAACAAGCTCAACATTTTCTGGCTATTTACTACTGAGCCGGTAAATCAACAGGCTGCCGATAACCATTATGCCACCCACAATTTGCCAGGATACGACGATTTCGCTCAGCAAGATAGCGGCGGCTATCACGCCGAAAAAGGGCTGTAGATAGGAATAGTAAGCCGTCCGCGAAACTCCCAGCCTTTTAACCCCGTTGTACCAGATGATATTTGTAATAACCATCGCGAATACGGTCGAGCCAAGTAAAAGCGACCAGGCTTCCAGAGAAACCGGGCTGTTCCAGGTGGCCGTTACCTGGGAAAAACTAAATGGCAGCAGGAGCAGACTGCCGATAGCAAAGCAATACATACTCAGCCGCAAGGGCGAGTAAAGGGTTAGCAAAGGGCGCAGCAATACGGTGTAAGCCGCCCAGGAAAAGGCCATTCCCACCGCCAGCAAATTACCCAGCAGATTGCCCTCCAGTGAAACATTGGGGGCTGTTAAAATAATCAGGGCTACCCCTGCCAGGGCCACCGGCAGTCCGATGAAGTAGCTCCTTTTTATTTTCTCTCGGTAAATCAGAGCGGCCAACAGGGTTGCAAATACCGGACTGGCTGCGTACAGCAGTGATACTTCCGAGGCTGAAGTGTTGTTCAGGGCATATATAAAAGTAATCTGGTTGATAGTTATGCCCATTACGGCCGCCAGGCATAAAAGGGGCAGATGCCGCCAGGCAATGCGGACCGACTTTTCGCGGATAAGCAATACCACCAGACTTATCAGAGCCGCGATTGTCACCCTGAATTGGGAAACGGCCAGGGGAGCTATTTCCCGCAAGATTATTTTTACAAGTGGGGAATTTAAGGCCCATATCAGCACACAAACCAGCAATAACCCATCGGTTAGACTAAAATTACCGGCTGCTACCCTGGGATTTCCAGCTTCATCGCTATTCGCTACCTCGTCATTGAGGCTCGCTTTTTCCTGCTGATTAGTTTGGGTCAATTTTAACTTTCAGTTAGCTCATTACTAAAACGTTTGATTGAGCATTTCTTTCAAACTTGGCATGGGCCAGGTTCCCGGCCACCATAACAAAGCAAGTTTCCTGCAAACCCGCATTTTATCTAACATATCCCCACTACTACCGAATTTTAAGCAGTTTGAACTTGAAATATGGTTGAATTATAACCAAACAATCATTTCAGTCAAACCTGCTCAACAGCGTTTTTGCATCACTTTCCACTTTAGTACACAAAGTGTTCCTTTTTGGAACTACTTCTTTGACCATCTACCTGGCAAGAGTTACTTTACAGAGTATTTTTATAAAGGTAGCTACTAAATGCAAACTCATGATTTGCAAGGTCGGGTAACCCCTTGAACCCCACTGATAAACCACCTTTGCAGTCGCCCTGGTACAAAGGCCGGGTCGTTTGGTTTTAATTGGAAACTCCGATATACTTTAAGAGGCGGTCCCTGGCCGGTGCAAGGCTTACGGTCAAGCAGAAAAGAGCTAATTACAGGCTGGCAGAAAGGAATTAAGGCTAGATGTTCAAGCATATTTGTACGGTTACTACATTAAGATTGCCACTTCAAAAGGCTGAAGTTTTACCTTTTATCTGGGACATCCAGAATATCGAATATTGCGAAGTCAAAGCCGATAAAGTGCAAGTAGTTAAAGAAACTGAAAAAAGCGGCACTTATACGGTTAAAGGCCATTTCATGCGCTTTATTCCCTGGACCCGCCAGTTCCGGTATGAACTGCACGACCGGGGCTTTCATAGTCAGGAAGCGACAAAGCCTCCTTCCAGTTTGAACATTCAAGGAGGTTTCTTTGTAGAAGCGACGGGCGAACAGGAATGTGAAATCTTCCATTATGAACAGTATACTTTGCTGCCCCAGTTTTTTATCTCCAAGCCTGTCATCTTTTTGTATTTGAAGTGGAGTCAAAAGCGCGAGATGCACGATTTGAAGAAACTTATCCTGGCCCGAACCGGCAGGGGGCTAAACCCGGCAAAATCAATCGAAAGTCTAATTTAACGTGAGTT
>JAYSYV010000097.1:0-2442 GCA_043727245.1 Chloroflexota bacterium
CAGGCGGAGTAAGCGCCAGAGGCGCATTGTAATCGCCATAGTCGGAAGACTGGGTGAACTTACCGCCGGTGGGCAAGTTATCCTCTTGGACTGCGCTCAATACCACGCCATTCTTTTCAGAAACGCGGCGGGCCAGAACGCTTTTACTGCCATCCAGGTCGGTGAAATTAGCTGTAAGGGTGCGGGTTACGTCGGTAGGCGTAGCTTGCTGAGCGCCCGCCTGCCAGTCAATGGACCAGTCATTTAAACTGTAGACCGGGAAGACTTTCGGCAAGGTAATCGGCAACGAGGTTGGGAAACCCAGGGGCCAGAGATCCGATATTTCATTGTCACCGTAAAACCAACTGCTGGTCTGGTTGCCCTGGATTAAGCGGACATACCAGCGAGTACCAAGTACGATTGTTTCGACCTGGGCCGGTTTGCCCTGGTAGGTAGTGTTCTCAACCGCCCTGGCCTTGTCGGGAGCCTGGAACTGCTGGGAGGACATTACTTTGCCATTGACCGAAATATTTCGCTTGACGCTGGTCAGGCCGCGCATATTGCTGTTTATGCCATTGTAGAGCTTAAAGCCCTCGGTTTCCTGGGGCCGGACCGGCTCAGGGTCGGTATTATTGAAGACGGTCGGCTCGGATTTGTAGCGCCAGGAGACATAGGCCAGGCCCAGGTTGCCAAGTTCCACCTTGTACGGGTCGGAATTGGCCGGGGTGTAGGTCAGAAGACGGCGCTCGAAAGCCTGGACCAGCACAAACTGTTCTTTACCGGCCACGGTCACATGGGTCCAGTAAGGTTCGCTAATCGGATACCCAAAGACATAAATCGGGTCAAAGACCTGGGCATTAGTTATATAATTGCCGTTTTCGTAGACCAACCCTTTGTGATTCATGAAATCAGCAAACGGTTTGGCAACGTTATGGCCGGTTTCTTTGTAATACTGGGCGTAAGTGACACCCTGGACCAGGTCCCTGCGGGTACTGATAGCCCCACCCAGGCCCAGCATTTTATCAACCGGCTGGCCGCTGACATCATTACTGCGCCAGGAACCGTCAAAGCTGACCAGATTATTGAGGCTGGCATAGGTCGGACTATCGGCCACACCGGGAGCCAGGTCGCCGGCCAGCGGCACATTGGCCGGGCCTCGGTCAATCACGGTTGCATCGCCGTTCTGGTACTGGCCGGTAATCATCTCTCGCAATAATAGACCGGAAGTAACGTAATATTTATCGTTGGAGTTTTTGGACGGGTCGTTAATTTCCAGGCGGCCTTTTTCAAAGTAATAGACCTGGCGTTTGCCACCGGGACTTTCCTTATAATCTTCGGAACTGTCCTGAATGCGCGGCCCCCAGACCCAACTGACACCAGGTTTATTTTCCAGGACAGCTTTATCCGTCCGGTCATAGACGCGCTGCACCGGGGCCAGCAACGCCGGAAGGGGGTCTGCGGCTAACGAAACTGGAACTATTACCAACACCATCATTAGTGTCAGCACCAGGGCCAGCAATGTTTGGGTTTTCTTCATATAATTAATTGACTCCGCTTTGGGAAGTATTACTAAATTATTATTATTACGATTCGGGCGCACCCGCAAAGCGATAGCCTTTGCTGCGTTCCGTAAAAATAAAGCGGGGATTTTGAGCATCATCGCTCAATTTCTCGCGCAGGTGGCGAATATGGACTTTAAGGTAATCAAAATCGTTGCGGTATTCAGGACCCCAAACTTTCGTCAGTAAGAAACTGTGAGGCATCACATGCCCGGCGTTGCTTGCCAACAAATAGAGAAGGTTATATTCAATCGCGGTCAGCCTGATATTTTCATTATTAAGGGTAACACCCCTCGAATGATAATCAATAGCCAGGTCTTGATAAACGAAAGATTGTGGCCGAGTCTTAGTGCTGCGGCTGGTCCGGCGCAATAAGGCCCGGATGCGGGCTGTAAGTTCCAAAGGGCTAAACGGTTTGGTAATGTAGTCGTCAGCCCCGGCTTCCAGACCACGCACTTTTTCGATTTCCTCATCTCTGACCGTCAGAAAAATAATAGGGATTTCAGCCGACTCAGAGCGAATTTGCTTGCACACCTCTAGCCCGGTCATACCCGGCATGTGCATATCCAGAATTAATAGATCGGGATTATATTTGCGAAAAGATTCCAGGGCGCTTGGCCCATCCTCGGCGCTTATTACTTCCCAGTCCGGTGAATTTAAATTCAGGCCCAGGCTGATAACTTCGACGACATCCGGTTCATCGTCGGCAACCAATATTTTAATCATTGAGGTGACAGATGCTATCGCAGCCATGCGACAGTCCTTTGACCAATTGTAAATGGTTTTTTAAAGTTGATAAAAATAATTATACACTAGATTTAAATAGTTATGAAGCACCTTTAGTACTTTGTTTGTTTCGGCATAACTAATTCGTCTGTCATAGACTCATTCATGAGGGGTCTAG
>JAYSYV010000098.1:0-2439 GCA_043727245.1 Chloroflexota bacterium
GGAAAGGTGGTCTTTGAAAAATGCCATGAGTACTCACAGTAGCAGCAAGGTTTTGCTATTGAACGCAACTTACGAACCTATTTGTTTCGTATCCCTCAAAAGAGCCGTAATTCTGGTCTTGCAGAATAAGGCTGAGATAGTGGAACAGGCCGAGGGAATCCGCAAAGTAGTGCGGGCGGAAAAGGTGGCCCTACCGTTTCCGCTGGTTATCCGGCTGGTAAATTACGTGCGTCTGCCTTACCGGAAGAACATTCCCCTGACTCGCCGGACTCTGCTGGCCCGCGATAACCACACCTGCCAGTACTGCGGTAATGCCGACCGCGACCTGACTCTCGACCATATAGTGCCGCGCTCTCGTGGTGGTCAGACCGAGTGGACTAACATCGTGGCGGCCTGTGGCCCTTGCAATCGCAAGAAAGGTAGCAAGCTGACGGCTGAAGCTCGCATGTTTCCACGGGCCGCGCCCGTGCGCCCGGTCTATTCGGCCATCGTGCTACTGAGCCAGGCCCGTGATAACAAAATCTGGCAGCGCTATATTCAACTGGCTACCTGATTAGAAAAAGCCGGGTAAGTAACATCCTCAACTGTCACCGGGAACTTGTATCCGAGCGCTTGCCGGTAGGCCACCGATAACTACCACGCAACTAGCTAGTTTGCATGTTCCCTACAAATTTTAAGTCTAATTTCTGACTAAATCGCATTTTAACTTGACAATAAATCAAAAAGGGAGTAAAAATAGAAGGTAATTTGGGTCCTTTGGGTTGAGCTAAATTTCGGGTCTCCTGTTTGTTTTTGGCCTTTCCTGGGTTTCGGTGTAGGAATAACGCCAGCGAAGCCGGGATTTATCAGTTAAGAAGCAAAGGAAAAACCATGGAACCAGCTAATCAAGGATCGGGTGCGCCTGCCCCCTCTCCCACAAGACAAAACAGAACCCTGCAAGCCGTACTTCTATTCTTTTTACTTCTACTAGTTGTGCTTATTTTAGCCCTTGTCACCGGCTCGCTGGGCAATAAAACCACTGTTTCAAATTCAAATAATTTAACTGCTACCGCCGGGGCTGCTGTTAGTAATAACCCCAACTCCAAAATTCTCTCAGGCGGTGACAATTCTGCCACCCTGACCGGAACTACAACCGCCCAGAGCCAGAGCCAACAGGCCGCCGCTGCTATGACCCCTGGTGGTGTTAGTACGGGTCAGACCGCCGGTTCTTCGACCTCCGGCAGTTTACCGGGCGGTTCGGCTTCTTTACCGGGTAGCAATAATAAGGCTACTACCCTGGCCTCGCCACGCCTGGGCAACTATGTCTGTGCTACTGGCAGCACTGGAAACCTGACCTACCAGTCCGATTTTACCCTGTTGGACGGTCAAAAATATAAACACAGTTCCAACCCCAACCAGGAATACTCTTTCACCTACAATTCGGCTACCCAGGCTATTACCTGGCTTGACGGCCCTAACTCCGGTATGGTCGGGATTTATTACCTCCCCGATGTCTCCCATTCTTTCCGGATTATTGAACAAAACAAATCTAGTGCTACCGCTCTTACCTGTTCCCTGGCCGAGAAATAAAAATGAGCAGGCTGAATATGCCTGCTCATCCCAATAACTTCTGGTTATTATAATATTTTCACCGGAATTTAATTCTTTATTTTGAAGAGGAGAATGCCGCTAAACTGTCCAAAATGCTCTTTCAGGTCAATTATATCAAATTGTAATAGCCCATTTTAATTAGTAGAACAGAAAACTATTACATTTAAACTCACACAAAAATATAACAAAAAAAGACTGGCTTTGCATAAAGGCCAGTCTAATTTTTTGTTATTCAACCTTGAAGTGCTGGTTACTCCACCAGTATCGCATGGCTGGTCTTTTCTTCTCCGGCCTTTGCTTTATCATCTGCGGCGGCTCTGGTCCTTTTATCTGGCAGAATAAAGGATAGGAATATCAGAGCTACCATCGCAATTGTCACCACCAAAAAGACATCCTGCAAGGCCGGGATACCGGCCTGAGAAGTGATCTGGGCCCGGAAATCCGGTGAAGCCTGAATGGTCGTGGCGGTCAAACCGGGATGGCTCGCCAGAAAGCCTGGAACCATCTGCTGAATTGCCGCAGAGTTCGGCTGATGAACCGTAGTCTGTTGTATAAAGAAAGTCGTCAACACCGCAATACCAATCGAACTGAAAATCTGAGCCGAGGCATTGTAGAGCGAACTGGCCCGTGGCAATTCAAAGTTCTTCAACTTTTCCATCGCCAGCGTTTGCAAGGGAATACCCGACATTCCAAATCCGATACCCCGCAAAATCATGGCCGGTATCAGGCTCCAGCCATCGGTATCATTGTTAATACCCAGTAGCAGTAAATTGCTGGCTGCCATGAAGGCCATACCGGTCAGCACCAGGTAGCGCGGCCCCATCAGGGCGTAAAGTGTGCGCCCGGTAA
>JAYSYV010000099.1:0-7534 GCA_043727245.1 Chloroflexota bacterium
TGGTCTAAGGCTCCGGCAGGCTGCAACCAGCTAAGGGTATTTATAAGCAGAATCGGCCAGGCCGTACTGAGACCAATATCGCTCTGGTGGGTATCGAAGGTCAGTAAAATTACTCGTTGGCCCTGCTGATCGCCTGCTGCCAGTAGGGGAGTGCCTTCGCTGCTGGAAGCAACTACTTTCATCCAACCCGGCAAAGTATACTGGTTGGCCTGCTTGATAAAGATGGCGCTGAGGTCGGTATAGCGTAAAAGAGGGTCGTTCTGGTCCAGCCGGGCAAAGGAAGGTGTATTTACCGAGCCGCTCAAAGGTAGTAAAGTTGAAGTGGGTGGGCTGATAAAAAATATGCCACCCTGGGGTGGTTTCTCCGGCGTAAAACCGTCATAGATGTACAGGTCAAAACTATCCTTGTTTGGCAAACTCTCATAATTGGCCGGTAGGACTTTAGTGACATTGTAGTTGGGTAAGCGGTTAAAGAATAATTCCAGGAAAGTATTGCCCGATGTCACCAGCAACAGGCGCTGGGGCGAACCGGCGCTGCGGACGGTCCAGGCTTCATTATCGGCGGCCAGATAGTCCTGGCCCTGGGCCGGTTTTATTCTGGCGCTGACTACTTTGGTATTCACCGGTAAATCAGTCAGGGTAATGCTGCCTTTGTCTTCCGGCCCAATATCCACCTGGCGAGTATCGAATTGTTTGTTATCAACCGTCACCACCAGGCTAACTTTAGCCGCCTCGGAAGAATAATTGTTCAAACCCACGAAAAGCTGAGGACCGCCGCCGGTTTCACGCAGCCGCAGCCCGCTAATAGCCTGGTTCTGGTCGGATTTGCCAACTTTAATGTACTTGATTTTAGCTTTTAAGGCGGGCAGGTCTTCTTCGCGGGCGAACGCGCCGCTACTAACTACCACAACTGTCGTGCCGGGATAACGATCAGCCGCCGCTGCCGCCAGGATTATGGAAGGTTTGGGGTTGGCCGGTTCGCTGGTGACTTTAGCCCGGCTGAGAGCAGCTCTAAGCTCGTTTTTGCTGGTCGAGTTAGAAGCCAGGACTTCGGGGAAAGAGCGCATTAGTACCAGGGTTATCTGGTCGCTGCCACCTATGCCGTCAATAATATTATTGATTTCATCTTTGGCTTTGCTAAAGCGGCTCGGTTCAACATCGGTCGCTTGCATACCGGCTGAGGCATCCAGCAGGACGATAATATTACCGCTGGCCTGGGCTTCCGCCGAAAAGAAGGGCCGTGCTAAAATAAATACCAGCAAGAAAAGCAGGAATAATTGCAGGATTAACAGCCAGTTCTTATGTAATTTCTGCCAGGGCGCGTTGGCCTGTTTATCTTCCAGGACGCGTTTCCACAGAAAGTTACTGCTGACGGTCAGGTCTTCGCGCTTAACTTTGAGCAGATAAAGTATGACAATCGGTATCGCCAGGGCCAGCAGCCCCAGCGCGAAAGGTATAAACAGTCCCAAAATCGGCCTGCCTTCAAGGTTAGTTAACTAAGCCACGCCGCCGCATATAGTGCAGCACCAAATCTTCAAAAGACGAAGTGGTTTCAATTTGAATATAATTGACCGAACGGCGGCGGCAGAAATCCATCAAGTCACGCTGCCAGCTAGTGAACTCGCGGCGATAGGCTTCCAGGGCATTGGTATCTATGCTGACTTCCTGGCTCTCGCCGGTTTCGCTATCCACCAGCTTAAAATCGCCGCGCACGGTCGGGTTAACTTCGTCCGGGGAAAGGACATGCAGCAATATTACTTCGTGACCGGCCCCTTGCAAGGCCCGGATACCTTCAAAACAGCCACCCGGCGCGAATAAATCCGAAATCAAGAAAAGCAAACCGGGTTGCCGGGTGGTGCTAGCATAGTTACGCAGGGCCACGTTCAGATTGCCGCCAGAACCGGCGGGCAGTTCTTCCACGAATCTAATCATGCGGACGGTTTGAGTCTTGCCGCGCATCATGGGTAAGCGAGTTTCCGCCCCGGTCTTGCCGGAAAAAAGAGCCGACACGCTAACCCGGTCCATGGCGGCCAGGGCCATATATGAAATTGCGGCAGCGGTTTGTTTGGCGTATTGCAACTTGTTATTGCGCGGGTCGGTCGGGGTTACGCCTTCGGCCAGTATTAAATCGGAGGATGGGCCGCTCCAATCCATGGACCGGCTGCAATCAATCAGCACGTGAATGGTAAGTTCTTCTTCCTCTTCAAAAAGTTTGAGGAAAACACGCTCCAACCGGGCGTAAATATTCCAATCCACCTGGCGCAAGTCGTCGCCGGGGGTATAATCGCGATAATCGGCAAA
The DNA here is from genome assembly GCA_043727245.1 of Chloroflexota bacterium. Lineage (GTDB taxonomy): Bacteria > Chloroflexota > Chloroflexia > Chloroheliales > Chloroheliaceae > 54-19. Next base: position 2,302 of record JAYSYV010000099.1, read on the forward strand.
TTCAACCGAAGTGCCGCGTTTGGTCGAGCGGCGTTCGCCCTTCATGCTCCCGGCCCTTACCCGCTTGCTCACCAGGGTCAGTCGGTCTATTTTCCGCAGAAATTCTTCGTTAAGTAAAGCTGGCATAGGTTAGGACTTTCGTGAAACGTTTTAGGGATTCTTCTTGGCGACTAATTTCTCCAGGTATTCCACGCCAGCTTTTAGCTGCGGATCACGGCCCGTTACGAGGTCATCAATAGTTCGCTCAACTGTCATATCCGGGATTACGCCCTTACCATTTACTTTTTCCCCGCCTCGCGATTCATATTCATCCACCGTCACGCTGATAGCCGACCCATCGCCCAGCGGATAAGCCGCCGTATGGCCCAATGCCCCGGCGGTCTTAACACCGATTAAAGGCCCAAGTTTGAAGTCGCGCACGGCAAGTGCCAGCATTTCGCTGCTGCTGGCGCTTATATCGTCCATTAGCAGGGTTAGCGGTAGTAATGGTGTGAACGGTTTGCCTTTGTTGGGGCTACTTTGCAAATCATTATTGACTTTCATCTCGTCTCGGCTCTGGCGGTTGGTGTTATAGCCCATGATCTCGCCACCAGCCACGAAACGGCCCGTCACCTGTTCGACATTAATACCGCCTGGATTCTCGCGCACATCTAAAATCCAGCTATCCGCGCCCTGCTTGCGTAATTCAATCATGGCTTTATCGGATTCGTCTGCCACGTTCAAGAAAAAATCCCGGATGGCAATATAGCCGATGTGATTATTTATCATCCGGTATTCTACTGTGGGCAGAGTATAGCTGCCTTTAGTAGCTTTAACCGTAATTGGCGTGGTACTGCTTGGCCGCGAAAGAATGAAAGTATGCGCTTCGTTTTCTTTGGCGTTCTTTATAATTACCCAGCTTTTATCGGTAACCAGGTTATCATCATATTGGACGAGCAGGTCGCCCGCCCTGATCCCGGCTTTATCGGCTGGACTGCCCGGTATTACTCGCACGATGTAGGCTTTACCGTCCTGGGTAGTGACTACCACTCCGAAACCAATCGAAGCATTATTACCGGAGAGCAAATTCTGGCGGCTCTGGTAGCTGGTCGGGTCCATAAAATAAGTATGCTCGTCCCCAACCGTATCGGCCATTGCGTTAACCATCCGGCGGGCCAGTTGATATTTAGGGTATTTGAAATTTCCGACCCCGGTCAGGATTTTCTCAAATGCAGTTGAGAAAGTATTCCAGTTGGACTCAACATCCGTACCGAAGGTTAATGCCGGTACTGCTCCACCGCTAACACTGGCCTCCTCTTTCAAACCGGCCTGCAACAAAGTTGCCAGGTCAGGTGTCTTGAACAGGTGTTTATTGATGGCATCATAGGCCGCTTTAATTGTGGTTAGTTCGGCCTGCCGGTCAATTGGCTCGAAAGTGCCGGTTGCTATTGGGGTAGGCGTTATTTGGATAACTATAGTGGCGGTCGGTGGCGGAACGGTTGGTTGCTGGTTGGTATCCGGGTAATTCCGGTCCAGGGTAGGAGTCGGGGCGATTACCGGGGTCGAGGTAGGTTCAGGGCTGGCGATAGCGGTCGGGCTATTATCAACCGGAATAGAAACCGGCGATAGTTGAACCGAGGTCGTGACATTCGGGTTGGTCGTAACCAGGCTCGAACTCTTTTCCACGCCGCAAGCGCTTAACAGCAGGGAAAGCGCCAGCAACAAAACCGGCCCAATACCCAGGCTTTTTTTGGAACAATTTAACTTAAATCGGTTGTTTTTTTTGCTCAAAACTACTTCTTATCTAGTGGTACACTTTTCAAAATTTCTTCAATAACCGTATCCGATTGCACCCCCTCGGCCTCACCTTCAAAGTTCAAAATAAGGCGGTGGCGTAAAGCCGGTAAGGCCACGGATTTGATGTCGTCAAAGGCGACATTATAGCGCCCTTCCATCATCGCCACGATTTTGGCGGCTAACATCAGCGCTTGCGCGCCGCGTGGGCTGGCTCCGAACCGGACATACTGGCGAGTAATCGCCGGGGAATCGGGCCTGTCGGGATGGGTTGCCAGGATAAGCCTTGCGATATAGTTTGTGACGTGAGTTGCCGCCGGTACTTCGCGGGCCAGGTCGCCCATGGCCGCGATTATTTTCCCATCGGCCACCTTTTTAAGGGTGGCCTGGTCCCCGGTGGTTGTGCGGGTTAGGATTTGCATCAGGTCGTCTTCCTGGGGAAATTTGACATGGAGTTTAAAGAAAAAGCGGTCCAGTTGGGCTTCCGGCAGCGGGTAAGTTCCTTCCATGTCAATGGGGTTCTGGGTTGCCAGGACAAAGAAAGGCCGTTCGACCCGGTAGCTGCGGTTTGAAACCGTTACTGTTTTTTCTTGCATAGCCTCCAGCAAAGCCGATTGAGTCTTGGGCGTGGCCCGGTTGATTTCGTCAGCCAGCAGCAGGTTAGTAAAGACCGGCCCCGGTTGGAAACGGAACTGCCGACCGCCGTTGGGGTCGTCCAGCAAAATATTCGTGCCGACAATATCGGCTGGCATAAGGTCCGGCGTGAATTGAATCCGGCTGAAATGGAGGTCTAAAACCTGGCCCAGAGTCCGCACCATAGCGGTTTTACCCAGCCCCGGCACGCCTTCCAGCAGCACATGACCACCCGCGACGATGCTTATTAGAATATTCCGCATTACATCGTGCTGGCCTACAATCACTTTGCCTACTTCTTCCTCAATCCGGGTCGTCAATTCCCGGAACTGGTCCGGCGTAACAGTCAAGGGGGCGGGAGCGGCAGGGGCAGTTGTCATTGGTATATTTCTCTTTCTTTAGAAAACTGGCCTTTTCGTTAAACGTAGAACGTAATCGGTAACGCCGGTTATATTTCGGGTCTACCCGCTAAAATTGTCATTTACTCTTTTTGTTGAGGTCGTCGAAGTACTGCTTTATCTGGTCTTTAAGCGTAATCGGAATATAGTTTTTATCCAGTTGTTGGGCCGCTTGCTGATTGTAGGTATCCAACACGTCCGAATAAGGTACACTGGCTTGCCCGCTCGGATTCCCACCGTTGACCGTCTGATTAGAGGTTGGCCCCTGACCGTCTTTACCAGTTACGTTGGTTTGAGTGCCGTTTTCCTGGCGCATAGTAGGATTGGCAAACATACTGTCGCTGCTGCCTTTGCCCGCCTGGGAGCCTTTTCGACCCGTGCCATCGCCCTGCTGACCTCCGGGTTGGTTGCCCTGTTGGCCTCCTTGCTGTCCCTGACCCTGGCCGGGCTGGTCGCCTTGCTGTCCTTGACCCTGACCGGGTTGCGTGCCGGTCTGTCCCTCTTGGCCCTGGCCGGGTTGGTCGCCGGTCTGTCCCTGACCGGGCTGCTTACTCTGCTGGCCGGTTTGTCCTTGCTGACCTGGATCGCCGGACTGGCTTTGTTGGCCGGTTTGTCCTTGCTGACCTGGATCGCTGGACGGGCTTTGCTGGCTTTGGTTCCCGGTGCTGCTCTGGTCGGCTCCCGTTTGGTCGCCGGTTTGCGAATCTGAGGGAGCCTCAGACTGCTTGCCGTTCTGGCTTTCCGAACCTTTTTGGGCGGCCTGGTTTATGGCCTGTTCGCTCTTTTGCAACTGGGATTGGGCTTGCTGCATTTGCTGGCTCATCTGTTGCTCTTTGCCACTGTTGCGTAACTCCTTAGCCAGGTCATTTAAAGCCTTTTCGGCCCCTTTGGAATCCTGTTGCAGGTTGTTGGGGCTGAGCGAACTCGCCAGGTTTTGCAGTTTTTGGGACATTTCAGGGTTAGAATTCTTAAAGTTCTGGGCATCTTTGGAAAGTTTATCGGCCAGTTGCGAAGCCTGGGCCGGGTCTTTCTTTAACTGTGTCAGAGCATCACCGGTAGCCAGTTTTTCCAGTTCCTGGGCGGCCTTATCGAAGCGGTCGGATGCGCTTTGCTGGAGAGCCTGCCCAGCCGGTTTGGTGGTGTCGGCGCTGTTAAAGCTGCGGGCCAGTTCTTCCAGGGCGGCTTTTTCAGCGGTGGTTTTATTAGGGTCGGTCGAGTTTTGCAATTCCTGCTCGGCTTTTTGCAGGGCCGCCAGAGCATCATCTTTATTATCACTTTTGTTCAGCAAATCCTTTTCGACTTGCTCCAACTGCTTTAAAAGTTCCTGGGTTTTCGGGTCGTTTTTGGCGGCTTCGGGGTTTTGCTTCTCGATTTGCTGCTTTAACTGCTCAATTTTCTGGGCTTCTTGCAGAATCTGGGCTTTAATGGCCTGGTTTTCTTTAACCTGCTCGCTAAACGGATTGGGCAGTACCAGGGCCAGAACCAGCATCGGGACGAGCGCCAACGAAGCCACAGCCTGTTTTTGGGGCATTCGCAGGGGTAAAGCTTTGGATATTTTTCGGCCTATAGTCTGGATGGTGCGCGTGGCATCGCTGAACTGCTGACTGCCCATAATGTCGTAACCAAAGCCGTTCGGGTTGAGGTGGCCTTCCACAGCCGTACTGAGCCGTTCTTTCAAACCCAGGGCCACATCGGCTTGCCGGGCCGTCTGGAGCAACTTGCGCGGCCTGAAAAACGCGTAAAGTAAAACGCTGATTATACCGATAGCTAGAGCCGGTAAGGCGATTAAAGTTACCTGTTCGATAGTAAAAGAAGGTGTTACCCGGCTGTAAACCGCCACGGCCAGGCCGATTGAGCCACCGGCCAGGATGCCATAAGGCAAAAGCCGCACCGCTTGCTGGAAACGCAACCGGCCTTCCACCTTTTTCAGGTAGCGGACCAATTTTTGGTATTCCGCCTGGCTAATTTCTTTGGTGAGGGCGGTTGCCTGGAGTGTTTTAGGTTCTTCTAATACTTGCATAACTTTTAACCTTGTTTTGCTTGCTATGGGCAGTGTTTAACCCAGCGGTTGACTGGTTTTGGCTTTAGCTTTAACCGGTTTGGATTTTTTCGAGCTTTCCTGCCGCAGCGGTTTGATGTGCCGGGTAGCCTGCCACAGGTATAGAAAAATTATTCCGCTGGAAATGAACAAAAACCGCATGACCGGGGTAAAGAGAAATTCTCTGGAATTATTGCCAAAGAATATTATATTGCTACCGGGCCGATTTTTCAGGATTTCGTTAGTATCCACAATAGCATACATTGGATTGATTGATGACACCCACATTATGGCATCTTTGAGGTCATTTTCAGCATAGACCGAGAATTGAAAGCTGGTATAAAGCGGCTGAAAGAGCAGGTTGAGGCCGTAAATTACCAGGAGCGGCAGG
>JAYSYV010000100.1:0-2436 GCA_043727245.1 Chloroflexota bacterium
GAAGTAGGACCGTTAAGGTCTTCCTCGGCAATCAAGACCGGGCGCGGTTTGCTGCCATCGGCCTGACCGATTACTCCGGCCTGGGCCAGTTCTTCAATTAAACGAGCTGCCCGGTTGTAGCCAATTCGCAACTTGCGCTGCAACAGCGAAGTCGAGGCAGTGCGGGCATCGCGAACCACCTGCAAAGCATCCTCGAATAGTTCGTCAGTTTCGTCGGCAGTGCTTTCGGCCTCGATTTCCTGTAAATCCTGGGGCCAGATTTGACCCTGGACGAAGTTCTTTTTATCACCGTTCAGAAAATCGTTCTGCTGCCTCCAGTGGTGGACCAACGAGTCAATTTCCTCGTCACTGACATATACGCCCTGTACCCGCACCGGCTTGGCGGAATCGGCGCTCAGGTAAAGCATGTCGCCCCGACCCAAAAGCTTTTCGGCTCCGCCCATATCCAGGATAACCCGGCTGTCTATCTGGCTGGTTACGGCAAAAGTAATCCGGCTGGGGAAGTTAGCCTTGATAAGGCCGGTCACAACGTCCACTGAAGGGCGTTGGGTCGCCAGAATCAGGTGAATCCCAACCGCCCTGGCTTTCTGGGCCAGGCGGCAAATGGCCGACTCGGCTTCTTCCGGCGCGACCATCATCAGGTCGGCCAATTCGTCCACAATCAGCACCAGGTAGGATAATTTTTCTAGTTCGTTGCCCACTCCGGCAGCCTTGTTCCAGCTTTCGATGTTGCGATGGCCGTAAAGCGAGAGTTGCTTGTAGCGGCGTTCCATCTCCCGAATAGACCACTTCAAAACGCTCATGACGGTCGGGGTGCGGTCGTTGCTCTTGCGTTCCTTTTCAGGGTCGGCTTCAATCTGAGTCACTACCGGGAAGCGCAAGTGAGGGATGCCGTTGTAGGTACTTAACTCGACCATCTTGGGGTCAATCATAATGAACTGCAAGTCGCTAGGCCGGTATTGCAGCAGGTACGAGGCCACAATCGAGTTGAGGCAGACGCTCTTGCCGGACCCGGTGCTACCGGCAATCAGCAAGTGGGGCATTTTGGCAAGGTCAGCCACCATTGGTTGCCCGGCCACATCGCGGCCCAGCCCAAATTTAAGCCGCCCGGCTTTTTTGTTATATTCCTCGGACTCCATTATTTCGCGCAGCCCGACCGTGGCAACTTTGTTGTTTGGCACTTCAATGCCGACCCTGGATTGGCCTGGGACGGGCGCTTCGATACGAATAGCCGGGGCAGCCAGGGCCAGCGCCATATCGTTCGCCAGGGCCGTAATCCGGGCCACTTTTACCCCGATGCCCGGTTCCAGGGCGAACTGGGTCACGGTCGGGCCGGTATTGACCTCGCGCACGTAAGCTTCAACCCCAAAGCTGGAAAGGGTATTTTCAATCAGACGGGCCTTTTTGCGAAGTTCCTGGGGGTTTACCTCGACATCGGTAAAACTTGCCAGGGTATTGACATTTGGAATGGACCATTCGCGGTGCGGCAGTTCGGGCGGATTGGCTGAACTGTCGTCACGCTGCCAGTTTTGTTGCAAAGGCCGCTGGGCTTTTTCGCCGGATTCCGCCGGAGTGGTGGCAGCGGCAATCGCTTTAGGTTCGGTCAGGGGAGCCAGTGGGGTCGGGATAGCCGTATCCTCATCGGTCAGGCTAATGGTATGAGTAAAGGTTTTTTCGGGTTCTACCAGGTTAGTGCCTTGCTTGCGGCCCCGACCGCCGTTCAGAAGCATATTGTCCAGGAAATCGTCGTCTGACTGTGGCCTGGCTAGTTTGCCGCGCCGGGCCGGTTTCTGGCTGTAATTAAAATTGTCCAGATCGTCAAAATCGTCATCCAGGTCGCCAAACTGGTCGCTTTCGACCGGTTCCCCGGCCACCAGGGGAGCCTGACCGCGCACCCAGCGAACCATATTATTCAGGCTGTGGGTCATATCTTTAAGCGACATTTCGAGCAGCAGCATCAGGCCGATTAAAAAGAGGGCCAGCCACAACACAAAAGCTCCAAAGCCGGTAATTATAGCACTCAAAAATTCGTTGATGTAATAGGCGAAATAACCGCCGCCACCGCCGCCATCGGCCAGCGATTTGGAATTGCCGGATGCCAGGTGGGTGATTGAAACAAAGCTTATCACCATAAAAATCAGGCCGGTGATGCGGGTCTGGTTGAAGCGTTCCCGGTTGGTCAGACCTTCCCAGATATAAGTGCCGCCCATAACCACCACCAGCGGCGGCACGATAAAAGCTCCGATGCCAAACAACCTGCGGATAAATTTCCCGACTTCGGCAATCACCCCCTGGTCAGCTAACAGGCCGAACAGCAAAATCAAGCCTACGACAATCAAAATAATGCCGGTAATTTCGTGCCGGACTCCATCGGGAATGGGCGGCAGACGGTCGGTTTCGTGAAAATTGGCCGGAGCGGCCTGGCGAGGGCGTGAG
>JAYSYV010000101.1:0-7521 GCA_043727245.1 Chloroflexota bacterium
ATGCAAGTAAAATAATACTAAATATGGTATATCACATAATTATTGCATCATTCAGTCCTCAAAATTGTACTATTTTTGGGTCTTAACATAGTAAATACCCGCATAGCTTACAACATATTGTACTGTAGTCGTACAAACCTTCTATATATAGGATTTAATTTGTCCAAACGTCAATATATTAAAGGTCTAATTAGATTCTAAAAAGGCATATTTGCTAAAATCCAGGCTGCTTAATGTTATAATAACAACGCCCTGAAATCCAAACAATATGACCGGAAATACGTTCAAATATGAATTAAAGGATAATTTTAATGAGCAGCCCCGCCACCCAGATTCTTTCGATAGAATTTGAAGCCCTGAATATTCCCCTGATTGAGCCGTTTATAATTGCGATTGGCCGGTTGGACCATGTTCGCAATGTTTTAATAACCATTACGCTGGAAAATGGCGTAATCGGTTACGGAGAGGCCGCTCCCCTGGAACCAATTAATGGTGAAAACCAGGCCACCGTGCTGGCTACTCTGCAAAGCGCTGCCCCCCTCCTGGTTGGACGCGATGTAATGCAGTGGCGGCAGTTATCCCGCGAGTTGGCCGGGGTCTTTTCGGCCCAGGCGGCAGCGCGGGCCGGACTGGAAATGGCCCTGCTTGATGCGGCTACCAAATCCATGCGAATTCCGCTTTACCAGTTCTTTGGCGGCCTGAGCGACCGGGTGGAAACCGACATCAGTATTCCGATTGTCGAGCCGGAGCGGGCGCGAGAACTGGCCCAGGGTATCGCTGCCCAGGGCGTGCGTTTTATCAAAATTAAAGTCGGCAGCGGGATTGATGCCGATGTGGCCCGGACCCTGGCCGTCAAAGCCGGTGCGCCCAATTGCGAAATTCAACTTGATGCCAACCAGGGTTACAGCGCCCCGGAAGCGGTGGAACTCTTACGCGAATTACGCGAGCGTGGGGTCAGGGTCCGCCTTTTCGAGCAGCCCGTCCCCAAACACGACCGCCTGGGCCTCAAATTTGTAACTGAGCAGGGCCGCGTGCCGGTCGCCGCCGACGAGTCGGTTTTTGGGGCCAGCGATGTGCTGGAACTGGCCCGGATTGGCGCGGCCAACGTGGTCAACATCAAGCTCATGAAAAGCGGCCTGGTAGAAGGCATGGATATTGCGGCGGTCTGCCGGGCAGCTAACATTCGCCTGATGATTGGCGGCATGATCGAATCTAAGCTCGCGATGTGCTGCTCGGCCCACTTCGCGGCGGGTAACGGCGGCTTTGATTACGTAGACCTGGATACTCCCTTCTTGCTGGCGGAAGACCCCTTTGAAGGCGGCTACCGGGTAGAAGGGCCAATTTATCACCTGTCCGGCATCAAAGCCGGGATTGGCTGCTGGCCCAAAGGGCGGCCCAGCGGTATGCTTGAATGAAGATTTTATTACTCGGCCAGGGACCACTGCCGCCGGAACAGGTGGCAGACCAGGCCGGGCGGTTGAGCGCTCCCAGTATCCGGGCCTGGCATATCGCCCTGGCTTTGCAGGAAGCCGGGCATAACGTGGCCCTGGTTTCGATTAAAGCCGGGTCCGGCGACCCTGTTCCGCTCCAGGAACTTTCGCCCCGCCTGCAACTTTATACTCTCAGCGAAGGCTCTATCACCGGTCACTCCGCCCTGGCTGTATTGGAAAAAAGCTTTCAGCCGGACGCAGCGGTAGCTATCAGCGCCTGGCCGAGTTACCTGGCCGCTCTTTTTCTGGCTCCGACCCTGCCCTTTTGGGCCGATTTGTTTGGCAGTCCCCTGGCGGAAGGTCAGGCCAAAGCTTTTCAATCTGCCGACGATAGCCTGTTAGAGCCTTTTGCCCGTTTCGAGCAGGTAATTATGGGCCGGGCCGACCTGCTCAGTACGGTTTCGGTTTACCAGGAACACGCTACCGTCGGGGCGCTGGCAACTCATGGCCGACTCAATCACTTTACGGACGGGTATCGCCTGGTCTATACTATCCCGGCCACCCTCGACCCCCTGCGGCTTCCCCCGGCAGATAAACCTTTTTTAAGAGGTAAAATAGTTCCAAACGACGCTTTTGTGGTGCTTTGGAGCGGCGGCTTTAACACCTGGACCGATGTGGACACTCTTTACAAAGGTCTGAATCAGGCCATGGCGGCTAACCTTCAACTGCATTTCGTAGCGACCGGCGGCGCTCTCCCCCCTCATGATACACGGACTTTCCCCCACTTTCAAAAGATGGTCGAAACCTCTTCTTTCAAAGACCGCTTTCACCTTTTAGGCTGGGTGTCCTATGAAGGTTTACATAACTATTACCTTGAAAGTAACCTGGGCCTGATTCTGGACCGTTGGAGTTATGAAGGGGTACTGGGTAGCCGCACCCGACTGCTGGATTGGCTGCTCTATGGCCTCCCGGCGATTGTCACCGAAACGGCCCACCTAACCGAAGAACTGGTCCGCGAGGGGTTAGCCTTTAGCTTTCCTCACGGTTCTTCAACTGCTCTGGCCCAAAAGTTACAGGAATTGGCCGCCGCCCCTGACCACCTGGGCCAGGCCGCCGCTAAAGGTCCGGCCTTTGTCACCGCCCATTACAGTTACCGGGTGGCCTGCCAGCCTTTACTGGACTGGGCCGCTAATCCGAGCCAGGCTCCCGATGCCGGTCAAACTCTTCCTTCTTTTGAAGCGGCCTCGGCAGGGAAAACCCAGGAGCGCCTATTGGCTGACTACCGGAGCCAACTGGAAGAAAAGAATAAACTTATCGCCTCATTGGAAAGTTGGGCCAAAGAGATGGAAACTCGTTTGCAAAGTCCCGCTACCTCCTCGCCAATCCAACGATTCAGGCAACGTTTCAAACGTCAGGATTAAAATAACGGTAGGATTATCTAATAGTATTAAAACGGAGGATACAACTGTACCCTCCGCTCGTCTTTTAGAAGCTAATATTGAAACTAAAACCGGGATTATTGGGCTAAACCCTGATTTTTGGCTTCTTCTTTGACTGTGTTTGTAACTTCTTCGGCTACACTGCTAACTTTATCCAGGGTTTGATGGACTGCTTCCCCGGCTTTCTCCATTACGGTATCGTGGGCTTTATCCAGCAATTGGTTTTCTCTTTCGGTTGAGGGAAGCATCATACCAATAACCGCCCCCAATACCAACGCTGCTCCGCCAACTAATAAAGGGCTTTCCTGTAGCATGCGTTCCAGTTGGCTAGTAGCTTTTTGTGCTCCATGCTGGACTCCGCCCACTACATTTCCGGCTATTTCCCCGGTCCCGCTGGCAATGTTACCGACCGCGCCAACCGCACCGCTGGCAATATCACCAACTGCGCCAACCGCGCTGCTGGCAATATTGCCCACTGTTTCGGCTGTGCCACTGGCTAAATCACCGACTGTTCCAACTGCAGAACTGGCAATATCACCCACTTTATGACCGGCCTGGCCCACTACATCTCCGGCTCCGCTGGCAACGTCGCCCACTTTATGACCAGCCTGACTACTACATCACCAACTTTATCCTTAACCTGTCCCAGTCCTGACTGTGAACTCTGCGAACTATAGCCGGGATAGCCGGTACTACCGCTATTCTGGCCCTGGCTTTTTATAAGGACATAGCCGATACTCAACCCGGCAACTGCGACTGGTAAAGGATTCTGCATAAGTTTATCAATCAGCCCGTTACTTCCAGTACTGCTTGTGGAGGAAGCATTGTAATTGGTCGGTGTGTAGGCCACCGGGGCAGTCGGAGGTGTTAGGGTTCCGTAATTGTAAGGATAGCCAGGAAGATAGCCGGTAGGTACGGCGAAAGTTGCCTGAGGCTGGGACTTACTGTTAGCGGAGTTGTTCTGGCGTTTCATATAAAGCCAGCCCAGTCCAAGACCAGCCAGGGCTGCTGGAATAGGATTTTCTTTAATCATTCCCATCAAACCCGAACTGGTTTCACGGGCCGAATCGCTTACACTGTTTACCATATTCTCAACCCTCCCAACTGTCGCATCTCGGACAGTTTGTTTAACATTATCTATAGCCTCAATTGCAGTTTCTTTGGCCGCCTCTTTGACATGTTCCACAATATTTTGAGGAGTCAGGCGAGCCTGAATTTCGTCTACTGTCCGTGCCATTTCAGCCCTGGTTTGCTCAATATCATCCCGGATGGCATCGGGTTCAGCTTCGGGGCTATCGTCAGCGGGGTTCTCGCTAAGACTGTAATCCGGTGTAAAAGTCTCGCTTGATTCGTTGACTCCGCCAGTTTGAAGAAAAGGCGTATACCTTTCAGGCTCAGGGCTGGAATAATCCCTTATCTCGTCTGTTCTTTCGCCCATTCTACGTCCCCCTTAAGAGTTTCTATCGTCTTTTGTGGCGCAAAGTTTTCCTTTTTAAGGGCATCCAGGCCACGCTTGACCAGGTAATAGCCAATCCCGGCCACAACCAGGCCGACAATCAAGGCGGAAAGCCACCAGGGCAACCCAATGGTTGCAAGAATAATTACAACGGTTGCCAGAAGAGCCAGGAACCCGGCGTAAATAACCAGCCCACCTACGGCCAGGAAACTGATGTCCCGGCCAACTTTTGAGGCGGTCTGCCCAAGCTCTGTCCGGGCCAGTGTGATTTCCTGACGTACCAGCGTAATAATCTCCCTGGAAAGGTCGGAAAAAAGTTCTCCCAGGGAACGATCTGCACTGTTTTGCGCCATAACTATATCCCCGCAGGGCCTCCACTTTGTTTGTTTTCAGACCTATACGATTGCTCGCTGTCACTTCCATTAGTTTCAGTCGAATAGCTGGAACTTTAGCCGCTAGTAGTCTGTCAACGAAGACTTGTAATGATTAGCCGGAACTTTAGGTACATCCCTACCTGTGAAAACTTATTTGACTGACTACTAAGACACCAAATCAAACACAAAAGGAGTGAAATGGAGTATAACGTCCAATGCCCGTGACGGTCCTGAAAGTTCCAGAGAACTTGCAATGTCCGCATTGTCACACACGGTTGACGGATGAAAGCATACCAATTGAGAATAGCAATTAAATTACCCTTAATCAAAAAAGTTGAAATTAGTTTTTGACTATTGCATATCCACAAATATTTGGTATTATTAAAAAGCAATAATGTTATTAACTTTCAATTCGAGTAAATTTTTTGAAAGCTATTTCCAACCTTCAAAAATATAAAGCTGCTAAATCTATTGTGAGGAGTGTTGTTAATCATGGGCAAAACTTTGACGAAACAGCCCCATCTTAAATCTTCTAAGACTACTAATTTTCAATCAAACTTTACCCGGGAAACCGACGAAAGCCAAGTTTCAGATAATTCTTTAGAAAATCATCCTGACATACCTAATCTAATGTCGGGGGGGAACACTGCCTTCAAACCCAACAATTTATTAAGTTTACAGCGTAGTATCGGTAATCGTGCCGTTCAGCGCCTAATAAACAATCACCGGAACAATTCTTCAGCCTCTCATGGTGTTGGTTGTAGCTGCCATCAGGGCATAAGTGGAGCAGCGCAACGGAGTCTGCTTAAACAACCCTCTAAAGGCTCGGAAGTTCAACGGTTTTTGACCCTGGGTATGACAAAGGCTGAAATGCGGCAGCAGCTAATGGCGAGCGTAAAAGACCGGCAATTACAACAGTATATTCCTTCAACCGGGATGGGCCGCTTCGATGCTGAATATTTACCGCTGACTGATACACTCTACATTACCGTCCGCCCCTTTATCCAATTTGGGCAGGCTAAAACCGCGGATGATTTTGTCATTGGTGGTTGGACTGAAGAAGAAGAGAAAAAGTTTAAGGCAGACTTTCGGACCCAGTGTCAAGAAGCCTGGAGTGGCAAATTTAAATTCAAATGCACTAAAGAAGAGTTTGATGACCTGGTAGTGGTTCCTGAAGTGCGGGTAGAATATGCCAAAAACCTTGAGGATAGCCATTTTGATGTCAAACTGAGTAAGGACAAAAAGCTTAATACTGGTATTGGTCGTGAGCAATCGAAAGATTCTAGTGGGAAAACCAAAAACGTTGGAAATTTTGGTTTGCAAGATGCGCCTGAACGGTCTCATGATTCGGCCTCAACTCGCTGTAATATGGCAACTCATGATATGAAGCGGATAAATGAGTTGCTTATTGCCTATGATGTTGGCAAAATTTACTTTGATAAAAAGGGCGCGGTTAAGCAGGACGACCAGGGTAAACTGGGTGGATTGGTTGCTGCTGTAAAGAGATCAAGCTTGCCTGGGTCCGCTCCGGTCCCATTAATTGCTACCGGCTCAGACAGTGATTACTTCAACAACGACACCAAAGCACTGGCAAACGCTAACAAGGTTAAGAACGTACTGGAGACGAAGGGTCTGGATAAAAACCCGGTACAGGTCAAGACTACTGCATCGGCTATTAAGGCTGAAAAAGCAGACCGTAAGCAGAGCCTGGCGGATTTCAAGGAGGATAAAAACAAGGGTTACAAGGTTGGTGGCCGCTATGATACGGAGGCTAAAGCCAAAATCAAAGACCTGGAAGACCATAAAAAGGAAAAACGAGTAGACCTGGTAACGGATAGCAATTTTCCCCAGACCTGGAAAGGGGATCCCTACTCGGTTCTGGCTCACGAATTTGGTCACATGCTGGGTAACCCCGATGAATACTTCGAGGGTGGCGAAGAGGTTCTGAAGCAGCGTATCGCTTCTTTGACCGAGGCTGGTGAGAATGGTGATCCTGACAAAGCACGGGAAGCTAAAAGGCTTAAGGAATTGCAAGAGCAAGGTAAGGGCTTTGCAAAGCGCGGTGGTGATGATGAGCGTCTCAACATTCAGCAACGCTATGGCGCACTTGTCCGCTCCGCCGGTTTTGAGGTTCAGGCTTTTAATCCCAGCCCTACTTCCAGCATTATGTCAGCCGGGGCCGATGTTCTTCCCCAGCACTATGTCACTATGTGGGAAGCGCTTGGGAAGATTACTGAGCCGGTTCTCAAAAAGGAAGACTGGAAAATAAGCTAGTCTGGTTCGTAGCAGCCCGCCAAAATATAAGCCGAAAACCAAAACGCCAACCTGATTTTGCGGGTTGGCGTTTGACATTTAAGGGAGCCTTTCATAAATAGTTTAAGCGTCAAAATAAGCCAAAACCCGACTGGGTGAACGCATTGAAACGGTATTGTCAGGTTAGGTAGCGGTAGAAAGCAAAATGTGAGATACCCTCGATAATTCTTTCTATTAACCTCCTGAACAATGGGAGTAGTGTAACCACCTGCAAACCAAACCGGCCAAACCCCAGAAAATCAAGATAGCCCCTTCTTACAAAGGGCATCGTTACCCCACTGAAATTATTGAAGAAGCAGTTTGGCTCTATTTCAACTTTGCGCTCAGCTTCCGAGAAGTTGAAATGATGTTGCAACGGCGTGGTTTAGGGGTAAGTTACGAAACTATCCGGCAGTGATGCCTCAAATTCGGCCAGGCTTTTGCTAACAAACTACGTCGTCGCCGAGCCCGCCCCGGTGATAAATGGCACCTGGATGAAGTGGTGCTTAAAATCAAAGGTAAACTTTGCT